>NZ_JBSQBB010000002.1:0-80298 GCF_053851635.1 Mycoplasma sp. 2575 | reverse complement strand
GAAAAACCAGAAAAACCAGCTGAACCAAAGAAACCAGAAAACCCAGAAACAAAAAACCCTCAACAAAAAACACCTGATAAAGAAAGCGATACTGATAAAAATCCTAATCCAGATAAACAAGGCGATACTGATCAATCAATGCAAGGCGATTCAGAGAATGATAAGCCAATTAAACCAGAAATTGAAACACCTGAATCAATTCAATTTAACAAAGACAAACAAGCAGTAATGCTTTTCGCTGAAAAAATTTCTAAGGTTGATATTTCAAAAAATAACTTTGTTGATGAACTTAAAAAAGAAGGGGCTGCGGCATTTAAAAAACTTGGTAAAAGTGATTATTATTTCAAAAATGTTTTAACAAAAGCATTTTCATTATTAATTAATCTTGACGATATCATTAAAAATAATGATAAAAATCCAAATGTAATCATTCAATTATTAGGTGAAATTGATAACATTTTTACAAAAAGCTTATTCAAAGGACAAATTGATCCTCAACTTAAAAAAGAATTTAACAAGAATGTTAATTTAGGTGTTGAATTGAATAAACTTAATGTTGATTCAGATAAAAAATCAATAGAAGAATTTAAAAAATTACTTGAAGATGAAAAAAAATTAAATGAACTTCTGAAAAAATTTGATATTAAAGAATTTAATTACGAAGATGAAAAACTTAATGATGCGCTTGAAAAAACTAAACTTTTACAGATAGATAGTATTCCACCACAAGCAAAAATTCAATTATTAGGAGAAATTAGTAAGCTATTAACAAAAACAGCAAGTGATTTACTTTTCCCTAATGGTAAAAATTTAAAATTCGAAGAAAAAACACAACAAGAAAAACAAATCGAAGAAGTTAAAACTATTGTTTCTATGGTTAAAAATCTAAAAATAGAAGCAAATGAATCTAGTTTTTCAAACCTTAAGAAAATGCTTGAAGAATACAAAGAAAATTACAAGAAAGATAATGATAAACTTTCTAAATATGGCCTTGAGGGAAACTCATATAATGAAAAATCAATTGACGAAGCAATAAAAACAACTGATGAACTAATCAAACTTTCAAAAATGAATAATTCAAAAGATGGCAATGATAAAAAATACCCAAATCTAAAAATTCAGTTGTTGGATCATTTAGTTAGATTATTAATGCCAAGTAGTGCTGACTTTTTACAAAACTAAAGCCCTAATAATTTTGTAAAGGTTATTATAAAGGTATCCGAATGTGGATACTTTTTTTATAAATTTAGTTAGAAAAGCATAAAAATTTCTAAAAAATTACTAATATAGAATTCTTATTGTGCTTCTATTATGCCGATATTATTTATTTTGATTAAATTTTACGATAAATATAATGAGTTTATTTTTATAAAATAAGTTATTTGCTATAATTTCTAGGTGCAATGTAAAATTGCCTAAAATGTGGAAGAATTTATTAATTCGTTTGAACCACAATTATCGAAAGGATTTTTTAAAAATGGCAAAGGAAATAGTAAAAAAAGCTAAATTACAATTTTTAGCTGGACAAGCCAAACCGGGCCCTGCATTAGCAGGTGTTGGTATTAACATGCCTGAATTTACTAAAGCTTTTAACGACCAAACAAGGGATAGAGGTTCGGAACCGGTTCCTGTATTAATTACAGTTTATAAGGATAAATCATTTATTTTTAAATTATTTACCTCACCAACATCATATAAATTGATTCAAGCTTCAAAAATTAAAAAAGGTAGTGGAGTTCCAAACAAAGAAAAAGTTGGTTCAATTACTTTGGAACAATTAAAAGAAATAGCGGAATATAAAATGCCAGATATGAATGCAATAACTCTAGAAGGCGCTATGCATCAGGTTGCTGGAACTGCTAAAAATATGGGTATTACAGTTGAAGGTTATGAAGAATGACTAAAAGGAAGTGCTAACTAATGGCTAAGAGAGTTACAAAAAACGCTAAAGTTTTAAAAACATTAGTTAACAAAAAAGATATTTACCCTTTAGCAGATGCAATTGAATTAGCTAAGAAGGCTTCATTTGCAAAATTTGACGAGTCATTAGATATTGCTATTAAATTAAATTTAGACACAAGAAAATCAGACCAACAACTACGTGGAGCTGTAGTGCTACCAAATGGTACTGGTAAAAGCATTAAAGTTTTAGTGGCTACTGATGAAGTTTCAGCGCAGAAAGCAGCATTAGAGGCCGGGGCAGACTTCGTTTATTCATCTTCAGAACTACCAGAAATTTTAAATCAAGATAAATATGAATTTGATGTGATTGTTGCCGATCCAAAAATGATGCTTGTTTTAGGAAAATATGGTAAAAAGCTTGGTCCAAAAGGTTTAATGCCAAACCCAAAGACAGGAACAGTTACAACAAATCCAGTTAAAGCTGTTGAAGAATTGAAAAAAGGTAAAGCAAATTACCGTGCTGATAAGGGTGGAATTATCCATGCCTCAGTTGGTAAAAAATCAATGCCTACTGAATTGTTGGCTCAAAATGCTGAAACCATAATTCAAACAGTTAAGAGATTAAAACCGCAAACTGTTAAGGGAACATATGTTTTAAACATTGTAGTTTCTACTTCAATGGGTGCTGCTGTTAAAGTGAAAATCGATTAATTTGTTTTAAAAAACTTGGCTTTTTGGCCAAGTTTTTTAAAACAAAAATAATAAAATTAGACCAAACCCATAACAATTGGGGATTAGGTCTAATTTTATTTTGATATATTATTTTAAATTATAAAATGTTTCTCTTCCTTTAAACTTAGCTCTATTTCCTAGCTCATCTTCGATTTTTATTAATCTGTTATATTTAGCGATTCTATCAGTTCTTGACATTGAACCAGTTTTTATTTCTCCGGTGCCAAATGCTACTGATAAATCAGCAATAAATGTATCTTCTGTTTCGCCAGAACGGTGTGAGATCACAGGAACTAAATTAGCTTCTTGAGACATCTTGATTGCTTTAATTGTCTCTGTTAATGAACCGATTTGGTTAATCTTAATTAATGAAGCATTAATTGCTTTTTTAGTAATAGCTTCCTTTATATATTGAGGATTTGTTACAATTAAGTCGTCCCCTACTAACTGAACCTTTTCACCATACTTTTCATTCATTGCAATAAATCCATCCCAATCATCTTCATGGTGTGAATCTTCAATTGAAATGATAGGGTATTTATTAATCAATTTACCAAAGTAATTCACAAGTTCTTTAGTTGTAAATTCGTATTTATTTTTAGCATATTTTTCAAAACCAGCTCTTTTATCTAATAATGCCTTCTTAAATTTCTTAAATACATACTTCTTCGTCTCTGAATCATATAGTTCCGAACATGCAGCATCCAAGCAAATTGCAATCGAATTTACGCCTTCTGTTGCAGGATTAAAACCAGCATCCTTAATTGCTTTAACAAGAAAATCAAGTGCTTCCTCATGGGTATGTAAATTAGGTGCAAAACCACCTTCATCACCCACTTGTGTTCCGTGTCCTGCCTTCTTAAGTAATTTAGCTAATGTATGAAATACTTTATTTGCCATTTGCAGAGAGTGTTTAAATGATTTGGCCCCTACCGGCATAATCATGAATTCTTGAAAATCAATGGTATTTGAAGCGTGTTCACCACCGTTAATAACATTTAACATCGGCACCGGCAAAGTAAATGAACTTGCACTAATTTGTTTTAAAGAAGCCAGATATTCATATAATGGCTTTTTAGCTTCGATTGCAGCTGCTTTTGCGCATGCTAGAGATACAGCTAAAATTGCATTGGCACCAAATTTTGATTTTGTTGGAGTACCATCAGCATCAATCATAATATTATCAATCAACTCTTGATTTTTTACATCATGCCCAATTAATAAACTAGCTATTTCATTATTTATATGATCGCAAGCACTTTGAACACCCTTTCCACCAAATCAATTATCTTCATATTTTGTTCCTTTATCACGTAGCTCTAAAGCTTCCTTTGATCCAGTTGATGCGCCCGATGGCACTAGAGCTTCAGCGAAAGCTTTTTTAGTGGTTATCTCAACCTTAACTGTTGGATTCCCTCTACTATCTAAAACTTCATATGCATATATTTTCTTAATTTTAGACATTCCTATTCTCCTTAAAAATTCTTTAAAAATAAAATTAATTTTCGTCATCTAATAACGTTAATTTTTTTATATATAAATTATAGAATTATTTATTAATTTAGAAGCAACATTATTTATTTTAATAATGTTAATAGTGTAAAATTTTATATTATGGATTTAATAGAAAAAGAATTTAATGATTTCATTGATAAAATAACAGAAATAAGATATGACGACCCGCTCAAAGCAATTTATCTCTTAGATAACTCGAGAAATAAATTTGTTATTGATGCAATGCAAAAAGAAATTGACGCTTTCAGAAATACTATATTATTTCAGATTAAAAAAAACAATTTAAAAACAAAAACCAATTTAGATACTTTATCGCTAATTAATTCATTAAAAAACAAAAAAATGGATTATATTTTTATGCTTAACTATAATGAATTAAAAAACCGAGATATAAATGAATATCTATCTGAATTTCAATTCTTTTTTAATGGAGATGGTTTTGACAACGGAGGATTTCAAACGCTAATATATGATTTATTGCAAACAAAAAATGTTGATTACAATTACAAAGTTAATAATATAATAATTAATCCTAAAATAGATGGTTCATTTTTAAAAAATGAGGCAATTGCTAAACTGGAAAAAGAAATATTAACAATTTACAGCAATGATGTAGCAAAAAGCAAAATCGCCAGACAAGTATTCAGTGCATATTTATTCAAAAATTGAATTAATATTTTAAAAAATAAAACTATTAGCGAATATGAAGAAATAATCAACGTTACTAAGGTTTTATTTGGCGAAAGTGATGAAAATTCACTATCAGATAATGAAAAATCATTATATTCATTATTTAAATAAATAATGTTATAATAATAACAATATTTTTTATTCAAGGAGAACAAAAAAATGTCAAGAAAATTCAATGAGGAAAATACCGAATTAATTATCGATTATACCATTAATGGCGAGGAGTGAACCAAGGCCTATGAAAAAGCCCAAAAATCATTAGCTAATGATGTTACAATTCCTGGATTTCGAAAAGGTAAAGCCCCTTTAAAAGAAGCTCTAAAAAGAGTTGATCCATTTAAAATTTTTAATAAAGTAATTCATGATAAATTTGATGATGTTTATAAAAATCATATAATTACCCAAATTAAAGACGAAGATAAAATTATTAATGATTATCACCCTAGTTTTGATGTTAGTGATTATTCTGACCAAGGTGCCACATATGTATTTAGATTCCCTCTATTTCCTAATGTAAATTTAGGTGAATATAAGAAACTTAATACTAAGTTAAACATTGCAAACATTGATAAAAAGATGATTGAAGGTACCAAAGAAACAATTCTAAAAAATTACGCTGTTTCCATTGAATCTAATGAACCAATAAAAATGGGTGATAGTGTAAATTTTGATTTTACTGGTTACATTAATGGTGAAAAATTTGAAGGCGGAGAAGCTGAAAAATTTGACATAGTAATAGGATCAAATCAATTCATTCCTGGCTTCGAAGAACAAATGGTCAATCTAAATCGTGGTGAATCAAAAGATATAAATCTTAAATTCCCTGAAACATATCATGCAAAAGAATTGGCTGGAAAAGATGTAGTCTTTAAAGTAAAAATTAATTCAGTTAAAACAAATAATTACCCAGAGGTAAATGATCAATTCTTAAAAGAAGCAAAAATAAATCCATTAGTAAACACTATCGAACAATTTAATGAATATGTTGAATTTGAAGCAACAAAAGCAGTTTTACAAGTAGCTTCGCAAACCTACACAGATGAAGCAATCAACGAAATCATCAAAAACTCTTCAATAACAATTTCTAACATAATTATTAATGAAGAAGCTGAAAAATATTATAAAAGTTTTATTCAACAGCTAAAACAAAAGGGGATTAGCGAAAGAGATTATTTTGAATTCACAAAAACCAATAAAGAGGATGTTCTAAAAACATATCAAGATGAAGCCTTTAAAAATCTTTTTAAATCATTTGTTTTAGGAAAAATTGTAGATGAGGAAAATCTACAAATCACTGATGAAGAATATGAAAATAAGGTTAATGAAATAGCTAAATCATATAATTTAAAACCAGAACAAATAAAAACCTTTGTTTCAAAGAAATCATTGGAACAAAATGAACTACCACATAAAATTTTTACTCTACTAGTTAAATTTAGCGATTCTGAAAATTATGAAAAATATAGAAAATTAGAAGAAAATATAAAACAATATGAAAAGAATGTTGAACAAGCTATTGTTAAAATGGTACAATCAAAACCTAAGGACAATGATAAAGAATCAACAACTAAGGCTGATAAGGCTGAAAAATAGATAAACGCAAAAATAAAAATGCAAGATTAAAGTCTTGCATTTTATAATTTCTTTTAATTATTCAGCAATGAGTGTATGCTTTGTGTATCAAGCAACAACTCTTTGTGGCAAGATAAAGAAAGTATAAAACCAAATGTTACAATACCTAATAGTCATTATTTAATAAATGAGCCAAATAATTTGTCCAGCTGTTCCATCAAATTTCAATCTTCTAGCACCTATAATAAATAGTGTGGTTTGCAATAAATTTTTGTCTTGCACAATAAACTCATGGTATAGCAATTCCTAATGTAAAAACAAGTGATAAAATAATTCCTCAACGGAATAAAAAACTGTAAAAAATCAATGTTTTAATGCTGAAACCTCATATATTGAAGAAGGCTCATTTTTGTTTGTTTTTTCCTTTATTTAATCACAATTAAATAATGCTTTTTTTAATTGTACCTATATAAGGCAGCTGTCTCATTTTTTCTTCTCAATCAAAACCAAAACCAACAACAAAGTCTTCTTTTTGAATAATAAAACCATAATTATCAGGCTCAAATTCCACAATTCTACCACTAGGTTTATTTAATAAAGTAAGGACCTTAAGACTCTTAGGATTTCTAGATTTCAAAATTGAGACAACCTTAGTCATAGTTTTTGCTGTATCGACAATATCTTCAACTATTAACACATCACGACCCTCGATATTATTAACAAGATCAAGAATTATCTTAACATTTCCTGATGGTTTGTCTTTCCCGTCATATGAACTAGTTATCATAAAATCCGTAATAAAATCTATGTTAATTGTTTTTATCAATTGAGCATAAAACGGTAAGCATCCTTTTAATAAACCGACAAGAATTAAGTTATTTGAATTTTTATATGTTTCATTAACTCAATTGCTTAGTTCAATTATTTTTGATTCCAATTGTTCTTGGTTGAAAAGAACTTTTTCTATTCGTGGATCAATTGTCTTAACTGCCATTGTTTTTCCTCTTCATCAATAATTTTTACTACTTGCTTATATACCTCATCCTCAGATAAATTGTTTGTATCGATAATTTTGTAATTAAGTTGAAAATCATCAGCAAGTTCTCTAAAAATTTTATAATAATTTTCATGCAAGTTCTTGAAATAATCGTAATTAAGATCTCAATTATCTATTTCAATAGCTCTACCTCGCTCAAAAATTCTTTTCTTAAAAGTATCAAAACTTATATCAAGAAATATTACTAAGTCCGGTAATTCGCTTTTTGTAATTAACTTAGAAAATAAGGCTTTGAAGCCATCAAAATATTTAGGTTCTTTTTTGCTAAGAATTAACTTAGCAAAAATATAATGTTCAATAGAAAATCTATCCAAAAACAAATGCCGATCTATATCGGGTTTATCTTGCAATTTATTATAAATTTCCATAAATTTTGCTGAATGGTTTTCAATAATAAAACTTTGAAAACTAATAGTTAAATTTTGTTTTTTCTCATATAATCACTTTAAAAAAGTATTGAATACCTCATCATTTTCTTCAAATTCATTCAGTAGTAAAGAATTTTTATAATGATTAGCTAATTTGGAAGAAAGCGAACTTTTTCCCGCAGCAATCATTCCACTTATTCCTATTATCATAAAGGCCCCCTAAATAAGAAAACTAAAAATATTTAAATTATTTTACTAAATGTTGTAATCAAAAAATAGTAAAAAAATAAAAAATAGCAATTTGTGTAATATGCTATTTTTTTATAAAAAAATAGTTAATAATTATATTAAAAAATATATAAAGTTAATTATAAATCTATCAATATTTTTGATAAAAAATTTGAATCGTTTTGCATATCATATGCCTTAACCAAATTAAGCATTAAGGCAATGATAGTCATGGGTCCAACACCGCCAGGTACTGGAGTTAAATATGATATTTTGTTATTTATCTTAGAAATATCAATATCACCGACAATTAAACCATTTATTCGATGTATTCCTACATCAATAAGGACAACATTATCCTTTAATTTTATTCCGTCCAGGCAGCCACGGCAGCCAGTTGCTACAACAACTAAATCATTCAATAATAAATCGTCCTTCGGAGTATTAATATCATATCTTCTTACATGAGACCCATTTTGCTCAAAATAATCAGCAAGCGGCTTTCCAACTATCTTGCTTTGACCGACAACGGCAATATTCATATTATTAAAATTAATTTGATATTTTTTTAATAATATAACAACACCAAGAGCTGTAGCAGGGAGAAATGAATTAAAATTAGTTAGAAAATTTGCTTCTTGATTCCATTGTGTCAAACCATCAATGTCCTTAGTTATATTAATGCAATTAAGTAACTCTTGTAGATTTTTGACTTTATCCGTTTGCAAAGGAAGCTGAACTAAAAAACCGGTTGTTTCTTTGTTCAGAATATCAATATTATGCTTTATTTCTTCTTCTGATACGTTTCTATTTAATTTTATTAATTTTGTTTTAAACCCAAGGAAATGAGCAATATTTAATTTATGCTTTATATATATATTAGATTCCTCAAGATCACCAACCTGTAATATACCTAAAATTGGCATTTTATCTTCTGCCATGTTTTGAAATTGCTTTTTTATTTTAGTTTGTATTTCTTCCTTAGTTTTTTTACCATCTAAAATATTGTACATTTTTATACTTTTCTAAATGCACCAGTCTTACTTTGCACATTAATTGACGTTGTATCCTTCAATGATTTTGCATAATCCATAGCTTCTTTTTGCGTTTTAAAAACTCTCAAAGCTCTTTGTCCTTTCGGGTTTTTTACTGCCCATCCATCAGGATGATTTACGACTAATCTCACTGCCATTATTTTTCCCCTTTTATTTTAAGATTTACAATAAAAATACTTTATATATTATAAAATCATACATTATTTTTTAATTAAAAATAAGCTATTTTATTTAAAAAAAATAAAAAAACTTTTTTGTTATTAATATATTTTTTTATCAAAAAACCGGATTAAATTATTTTCTAAACTTTACATCAAAAAATAGCAATAAAATAGGTTTTTACGATAATTGTAAAATTTAACTTAACAATTCGGCGAGATTAAAATTGTTATTTTGAAATAAAGCCACCACAAATTAATAATTTCATAAATTTATTTATTTGCTAAATATCTTAAATATTTTAAAATTTGCTATCTCCCAAAATTTTAAAAGGTCATTTCTTTCGATATCTTTTGAGTTTTTTGTAAATTGAAAAAAATAAATTTTAAGGAGTTTTTTCTAATAATGGCGACTCTTTAACTTTCTGCATCTATCATTTTACTTGACGTTGGTATATCGGTGATTCCTCTTATTTAGTTATTAATATTGCTATTTGTCTAATAAAAATTTTTACTATAATTTTTATCTAATTATTTTTATAATTGATTCTTAACATAAACAAAAAAACATGATGCCAAGGCATCATGCTAGCGTATTTACATTTGGTGGAGATGCGGGGAATTGAACCCCGGTCCATACATTGTAATATTTCAATATCTACAGTTTATTCTATTTTTATGCTAAACCAGTTTTAATTAAAATAGAAAAAAATTAAAAGGGTGTCAGTTTATTTGAGTCATTCAGCCCTTAACTGAAACAGTACTGAATCAAGCCCAACACAACAAAATTCTTAAATGCGGGCCACATTATAAGATTTTGACCAGATTTTAATTAAGCAAATACTGGATTTAATTGACGATTCATAACGTTTGTCATGAAGTAGTCTTTTTCTTTTTTGTTTTCTAAGTTTGCATTTAAAAAGCCTAGAAGTATTATGGTTTACAAGACCACTGCAATTGAAATACGTAAATATTTGTCGAAGCCATTTCATCCCCGTTAATATATTTTTCTAAGGTTTCTTTTTAGCTCTTCTTGTTTAATTTTTTCACGTTTATCGTATTTTTTTAATCTTTTAGCCAAAGCAATTTCAACTTTTATATAATTGTTCACTCAATAAATCGAAAGGGGAACCATTATTAAGCCTAATCTATCAATTAAATTACTTATTCTCAAAATTTCTTTTTTATGCATCAATAATTTTCTTGATCTATCCAATTCGCCCTTAACTAGCATATATTGAGAAATATACAAATTATTAATTCAAACCTCATTTTTGTTGCTAATAGAGCAAAAAGCATTATCTATTTTTGCATTTTGTGCCCTCAAACTTTTTACCTCTCAACCAAGTAATGAAATTCCTGCCTCATAAGTACTATGAATCTCATAATCAAATTTAGCAAATTTATTTTTTATAATTAACTTTGGCATAAATAATATTATAAGATCAAAAAAAGAAATATTAACACAAAGACGCATTAATATTTCCCTTTTCTCTTTCAATTCCAATAATTTTTATTTTATAATTATGGCCAACCTTGAATAAAAGGCGGTCGCCTTTAGCTTCATAATTGGAAATTTTTATAACATTATCATCCAAATCTTCAAATCTTATTAAAACACTTGTTTGATATTCGTTAATATTAAAAAATACTCCAAATTTTTCAATAGAAACGGCCGTAGAAACAAATGTCTTATTGATTAGTGATTCAAAATATTCAGCTTTTCTAATATCAACAATGTCTCTTTCAACAGTCATTGCCGTTCTTTCACTTTCAGAATTCATAAGCGCAATTTGCTCAATTTTACTAGATTCCTCCGCAAATTGTTCATCGCTAATTTTTTTACGAGCAAACAAATATTTCTTAATTAAACGATGCAATAGTAGATCAGGATATCTTCTTATTGGTGAGGTAAAATGTGAATAATATTTAGAAGCAAGACCAAAATGACCAATATTTTTAGATGAATATACTGCTTTTTGCATTGTTCTAAGAAAAGCATTTTTTATATAATCATCCAATCCTTTTTCTTTTAGTTTATTTACCATTTTTGAAAAACTTAATGGGTTTCCATCAAAAGGTACCAATATATTATTTAAATGTGCAAATTTAATAAGTTCTTGAAGCTCAAAAAGCTTATCATCAGATGGTTTATCATGAACACGATATATTGAAGGAATATGGTTTTCAAACATCATTTCCGCTATTGTTTCATTTGCTCTAACCATAAAATCTTCAATCATATTTTCACTTTCGCCGTCCTCTCTTATTTTGATGTCTACTACCTTATTATTTTCTATAATTAACTTTGGTTCCTTAATTTCAAAATTAACATAACCTTCTTTGATCTTATATTGTCGAATAATTTTTGATATTCTTTGCGAATCATCCATTAATTTTTTTAATTCTAATGATACATTTATCTTTTTATTAAAATAATCATTCACTTCATTATAAGTTAGGCGATAATTAGAATTAATTACACTTTCATAAATATCTTTTTTAACATTATTACCTTCTTTATCTATTTCTAACTCAAGTGTAATAGTACATCTATCGACATTAGGGTTTAATGAACAAATTCCATTAGATAATTCATAAGGTAACATAGGTATAACCTCACCTGGCAAATAAATTGATGTACCCCGAAGCAATGCCTCACTATCAATTTTGCTTCCTTCTTTTACATAATAAGAAACGTCCGCAATATGAATATAAAGTTTTGTATTACCATTAGGTAACACAAAACATGATATTGCATCATCAAAATCCTTTGTATCTAGACCATCAATAGTAACAGTTAATAAACTGCGTAAATCTTTTCGTTGTTTAATTTCATGATCACTAACAGATGTAGGCATATTGGAAGCTTCTAGAAGAACACTATCATTGAATTTCTGGCTAACTTCATTTTCTGCGAGAATTTTAGCAAATGGAAATTCAAAAGAATTAATATTTGTAATAATTCTATTAAACTTAATAGCAATATTTTTTCCATTTGGTTCTAAAACAAAAACCTCAACAACATCATCTCTATTTATATTTTTAGGTATATTCATTAAATTAAAAATCTCGAATTTTCCTTTATCTCGATCATTTGATGCTTCGAAATAAATCTTCCCATTATGCGATCTTAAGAAATTTCCTATCAAAATATTTTTTTTATGTTTTAATAGTTTTGTAATTTTTGCCTTATATAACAATTCATTTTGATCGTTATAATAATAGAAAATTTTGGCCTCTATTAAATCGCCATCAAGTAGATTTCTTGTTTCAAATGGAAATAAAATTGCAGATTTTTTCTTCGATTCATCATTAGCGTCAATAAAATCAATAAAACCTAATCTTTTATTAGTTATTGCAACAATATCTTCGACCATTGTAAGATAAAAAATAGGAATATAGGAACCATCCCTCTTGTATTCGATTTTTTCGTTTTCTTCCAATTTTTTAAGTATTAATGATAAATCAGTATTTAATGATGGATGTATGTTTAATTTCTTTACAATTTCCAAAAAACTTAAACCTTGTGGATGAGATTGAATGAATTTTAATATCTCAACTGAGTCTAATTTTTTAAAATTTTTAAAAAATTTATTGTTCATTATATGTAAGTTTTAACCTTGCTGTCAAACAACGCGCAAAATAATTGCAAATATAAACATTAAAATACCTAAGGAAATCATCGACCATTTAAGAACTTTTTTAATTCCGCGTTCTTTTGAAATTTTAAATAGGTCAAGATCATTGCTACCAACAAGTGCACCGCTAAAACTATTAGAATCTGGGGCCATCATAAACGATATTCCTATAATACCTAAGGATATTATTAAAAGAATTACAACTAATGCTCATACCATAATATTATTTTCTCCTAACTCTTAATTTCTATCCCATACTCAGCAAGTTGATCTTTTGCTAATTCTGATGGCGCTGAAGTAAGTAAATCTACACCTTTTGCGTTTTTTGGAAAAGCAATAACATCCCTTATGGATAATGATTTAGTTAAAATCATTAAAACTCTTTCAATACCAAATGCAATGCCACAATGCGGTGGTAGGCCGTATTCAAATGATTTTAAGAAGAAGCCAAATCTTGATTGTTGTTCTTTTCTTGATATTTTTAAAATATCAAAAATCATTTTTTGAATATTGAGATCATGAATTCTAATCGATCCAGAACCTAGCTCAAAACCGTTTAAAACTAAATCATATGATTTAGCTCTAACCTTATTAAACTCATCATTTTTCAAATAATGAACAGTAGATTCATCAAATTGAGTAAACGGGTGATGTGCAGGAGCATAAGAATTAGTTTCCTTATCAAATTCAAACATTGGCCAATTAACTATTCACAAAAAGTTTAATTTATTAGGATCTGCTAACTTATATAGCTCATTCAATAGTGTTCTTATTGCACCCAAGGCTTTTAAAACATTTTCTTCATCGTTACCGGCCGATATTAAAGCGATCGGGTTTGATAAATGAGTTGACTCTTTTTTTGTTGCAAGGTGTTTGCTAACTTCACATGATGGACAAGTTAAATCTAACGTTTCAAAAAACTCACCACCATTCTTATAAAAAATTTCATTAATTATATCAATATGCTCATTAACATCCCGGTCAAATATTATACCCTTTACATATTTCATTCCGAATTTATCACTCAATTCCTCTGAATAATCTTGAATTAAATATGGATATCTTGTGTCGGGTTTATCGTTTCCATAATGTTTCATTGAGTATTCGAAATCCATTCGTGGAAATTTTGTTTCAATATTATAGCCTAACTTTCCCAGAACTTCTGCTCACATTTCCTCACATAATGCAAAGATTTCTTCCTCCGAGCCAAAAGACATTTCAATATCTAATTGAGTAAATTCTGGTTGTCTATCCTTTCTTAAATCCTCGTCTCTAAAAACTCTTGCTAGTTGAAAATATTTTTCAACACCTCCAGCCATCAATAATTGTTTAAATAATTGAGGTGATTGAGGTAGTGCAAAAAACCTTCCTTTTTTTCTTGTTGGCACCAGGTAATCTCTTGCGCCTTCTGGAGTTGATTTAGCTAAAATAGGTGTTTCAACCTCAATAAAACCTTTCTTATCGAAAAAATTTCTAATATAAAGCGATAATTTATGTCTAATTTTAAGATTGTTCAATACTTTTTTATTTCGAATATCCAAAAATCTATATTCTAGACGTAAATCCTCATTTGCAGAATTATTCTTATCATCTTCAATATCAAAAGGGATTTGTTTAGATGAATTAAGAATTTGATATTCATTAACTAAAACTTCAATTTCACCTGTTTTTAAGTTTGCATTAGCATCAAGGCGCTTCTTAACGATACCATTAACCTTAATGCAACTTTCCTTGGTTAAAAGTGGGTCAGAAATATTAACAAACACCAATTGAATGATACCGCTAGAATCTCTCAAATCAACAAACATTTGATTCTTAAATTTTCTCTTAGTTGCCACTCAACCAAACAGTTCCACACTATTACCTATATTATTTATATCTAAATCTGCACAATATATTTTCTTCATTTTATATTACATCCTTTATTATCTCTTGAAATTGTTTGATGTCATGGTATTTATGAATAATTTCAATATCTTTAATTTTTATTTTTATTTCTTGGTGTTTTGAATTTAATTCCTTAAATATGAGCATTCTAGGTTTTAATTGATAATTTAATTTAAAAAGTTGTTTAACTGAGCATTTTTCATTAATGAATTCAATGTTGTACTCTTTTCTTAAATCATAAGCGATTTTTAATATTTCATCTTTTTCGTGATCATTTATATAACCTATAAGAATATCTAAATCTTCTTTTATCTCTTCGTATTTGTCAATGTTATAAGCAATTATGTTAGATATTCTATCAACGCCAAAAGCGAACCCGATCGATCCGATCATAGGGCCGCCGAAAGATTCAACCATTCCATCATATCTGCCGCCAGCTAGAATTGTTGATTTCGAACCAAGAGCCTTCGAGTCTGAAACAAATTCAAAGACAATATCTGTATAATAGTCCAATCCTCGCACTAAATATGGATTAACCTTGTATCTAATATTAAATTTATCTAGCAAAATTAACAATTCATTAAATTCCTGCTTTTCATTATAACTTAAGAAATCAAGTAATTTAGGAGCATTCATTACAAATTCTTTTTTATTTTCCTCTTTATCATCAAGAATTCTAAGGGGATTTTTTTCTAATCTAATTTTTGAAATTTCATTTAGTTGATCTCTGTATTTTAAAAAGTAATCCTTTAAGTATGCAATATATTTATTTCTGCTTTCAATGCTACCAAGATTATTAATTTCTAAAATAGAATCATTTATTTTTAAATCATTTAAGAAATCATTAGCAAATTTAATTGCCTCAAAATTAGAGAGAACTGATTTTTTTTCGATTAATTCAATTCCACCTTGGATAAATTGTCTATATCTACCCTTCTGTGGTCGCTCATATCTAAACATAGGACCAAAGTAAAATAATTTTGCCTTTGTAAAATTATTTATCTTATTTTCGATATATGCTCTAATAACTGATGCTGTGCCTTCAGGCCTTAAGCTAATAGTTCTATTGCCGTTATCGCGAAAAACATACATTTCTTTTGTTACAATGTCACTAGTTTCACCAGCTGCTCTTATAAAAAGATTATAGTCTTCAATAATTGGTGTTTCAATAAATTGGAAATTATATTTTTTGCTTATTCCCTCAAAAGTCTTACGAATAAAATTTAGTATTTTAGCCTCTTTATTATAAATATCCTGTGTGCCTTTTAATCTTTTGAACATATATTCCTCACTAAATTACATTGAAAAATCATTAATACCAATAAAGGTTTGCTCTTGGATTTTTTCTGTTTTTCAAAAATCATTTTCAATTCTTTTGTGTTTATTTTTATATCTTAAATTAATTAAATGTTCTAATAGTCTTGGAATAATAAACATGTTTAAATATCAAGTAAATAACAATGCTAATTGAAGTGAAAATATTGCATTAAACGATACACTCACAAGCAAGAATGGAGCTGATGATAATAATACAAATCCCAAAATAACATTAAATGTTTGAATAGTAAAGGTATCACTTATTAATATTTTGATAATATTATGAACCTGGGTTGGATTATAAATAAAGTTCTTGGTATTAGTATCTTTTAAAATTTCATCTTTTATGATTGATGAATTGATTACTGAATCAACAATATTGATAAATGAAACAAATAATAAACCGTCAAACACAAAATTATCAATTTTAGTTCTAAAGATAATGAATATCCCTAACACTAAACCAATCAAAAGAATTTGTTTTACTATAAAAATAACTGCTGATTGCATTGAATATCTAACTGTGATATATATGAATATGCAAATATTGGTTAATAGCATTAATAGAGAGATTCAGGCAGTTGAATACCCGATGCTGTTATTTCCTAAAGCATTAGAGCTAGTTACTAAAGTAATATCTGCATAATTCTTTGAATTAAATAACTTTAGCAATTCGTTGTTTATTAAATTGCTCATATCAATATTAGAATAAATTAATAGCGAATTTAATCCGTTTTCACTTGCTTTTACTTTCTCGATTAAAGCACCTTCATTATGAGAAATAATAAAATTTTGCAATTCATTTAATATAGTAGTTTGTCCACTAATATCAACGCCATTTTTGAAATTTAAACCAACACTATAAATAAACTTAAATTTTAAATTAGAATCGACATTAAAACCTAATAATGCTGACTTTTGTATTCCAGAAAAGGAACCAAATATTAATATTGACACCATAAGAATAGCGATAATAGGAATAATAAGTAGTCTTACTTTAAAGAAATTATTAATCTTTAAAGTAAATTTATGTATTTTTTTATTTGCACTTAAAAGCAAATACTTCTTATTATCAAACGATTCGGTTTGAATTATAAGTCTAAACAATATGGTATTTAAACCAATAACAATAAAAGAAATTAACAAAGCGCCAAGACCCATTAACGCACCAATAGTTGAAGAATGATTAATATTTAAATAGAAAGCCAAAATGGCCCCAATGCCTATAACAGCTACTACATCAAGTCCAGATATCAATGACCTTTTTGTCGCCTTATTTATAGCTTTGTTAGTATTCGAACCTTCCTTAATTTCCTTTGCAAAGATGTGCAATTTTCTAATTAATAAACTAAATGCAATAAATAGTAACATAATTGCTGTTAGTCCAATTATTGAATTTATAACTACACCAAAAGCAGTTATGATTGATAAAAATACAAATATCAAGAATGCCAACGTAACACTAGCAGTTACACCAAGTAGTCTGTACTTTATTAATAAAAATAGTGACATAACGGCTCACATAACAACTATAGCAATGATATATGAATCAAATTGTCTATATGATTTAGTAATAAAATAAGAAGTTTGTTTTTCTAATTTAAATGGTGTATATGAGAAATTAATTAAAGAAGTTAATTGTTTATTTGAATAACCATTAGAAATGTTATTAATTAAGTAAAATATTGAATCACGTTTTTTTGATGAAATCAACGAGATAGGAGATATTGCAGAAATTAAATATCTTTGGGCATTAATTGAATATTTTAAGCTTGGTTTTAATGTCTTTAATACTTTTCCGTCCTTATCGCGTGTAACATCATCACCTGCTTTATTATTGGCATATGCATAATTAACAGGATTATTTTTTGCTCTATCTCAATTTTCTCTATCATTTTGAATGGCATTTTGAATGAATTCATCCAAATTTAACCAAAAGTATACTTTTGAGCTAGGGTCATCTTGACCTTGTCCTTGTTGTTGAAAACCTCTTATAAAATAATCATATGCAAGGTGTGTAAATTGATCTCATGCATAACTATTCAATTTAATTTGAATTCTATCTGCATAACCCTCAGGTATTTTATCACTTGCGGGATTTGGATCTAAATCCATGTTAAAATTTTGAGACCCTTCATCAATGAGCTCTTTCAACCCATGGAATGAGCTTTCATTACCTTGATATCTACCTTTATAAAATAATGGATTACCATTATGATCGGTAATTGTTAAATTAGGTTTTTTAATTAATGAGTCTAAAAGCTGTTTTTGGGATTTATCATCAGTTGCTGACAAATCTTTTACTTCAATAAGATTATTAGACAATAAATTAACATCATAGTTAGAAGTTAATTTATCACCTTTTTCTTGAAGGTACTGCTTTACAATATCTGCAATTTTATTTGGTTGTAATTCGTTTTTAGAACTTGTTTGGTTGCTATTTTTTTGAATTTTTAAAACTGTTTTAGTTCCGATAATTTCATTATTAGTACGATTAAATTTATTCAATGTTGGTGTTAAATAAAAAATAGAACCAAAAATAAATGCTAACAACATCCCAATAAATATAAAAATACTAAAAACTCATTTTATTGCAGGGCTAATTTTATTTTTTTTATTCATAGGTACAATTATATAATAATTGTTATATTTTGAATATATTTTAATAGTTATAAAGTTTTAAATATAAAAAACATAAAAACTTATTAGTTATTTATTAATTGATTTTAGATATTCAATTCCGTCGCTGGTTATTCTTCGACCCCTAACAGTTTTTTCAACGAACTTTTTTACTAAAAGAATAGGCTCTAAATCATTAATTATTGTTACCTTATCATCTTTTAAAATTGAACTTATAGTATCTAAAGAAGCACTTTTATTTTTAAATACATTTTTTAAAATACTCAAATATTCAACCTGAAAAATATTTAATCCCCCGGGATATATATCTAGATACTCAAATGATTCCTTTACCAAACTTGCTTCTATTTGATTTAAGTTTCGAAATAATGCAAAGTCATAAACTCTTTTTAATAAGTTGTTAGCAATCCTTGGAGTAGATCGACAGTTTCTTGCTATTTCCTCAATTGCATCTGGTGCGATTATAATGTTATTTCTATTGGCTGAATTACTGATTATCTCTTTAATTTCTTCGTTACTATAAGGCAATAATTTTCCGATATATCCAAATCTATCTTTTAGTGGATTTGATACTAAATTAAATTTTGTAGTAGCCCCTATTAATGAGAACTTATTTAAATTTAATCTCATTATTTTCATATCACCTTCAACACCAACAGGCAAATCAATAACATAATCTTCAATGGCAGAGTATAATAATTCCTCAATATTCTTATTTATACCATGAATTTCATCAATAAACAGAATATCATTTTCACGCAACGAAGAAAACAAAGTTAATATATCACTTTTCTTTTGAATCAGGGGCCCTTGCACATAAATGATGTTACTTTGAGTCTCATTAGCAATTATTTGAGCTAAGGTAGTTTTCCCTAATCCTGGTGGCCCGTAAAATAATAAATGGTCAATAGGTCTTTTTTGTTTTAGTGCTGAGTTTATCATCACTTTTAAAGTAGATGTAATCTTATTTTGCCCAATAAAATTATCAAAACTTTTTATTCTAAATTCTTGCTTCATTTTGTTTTTGACTAATTATTTTAATTGCATTTTCAACAGATTCTTCAATATTGCTCGTTAATTCCATATTATCAAGAGCAAGTCTGATCTGATTATTTTTGAATCCTAACATTTTCATTGTTTCTTCAAATTCTTTTAAAACTGTGTTGTTTTTTGAAACTTTATTGAATTTTTGCATTTCTTCATCACTCATCTTTGAAATAAATTTAATATATTTATCCTTTAAGGTCAATAAAATTGCATTAGCAATCTTTGGCGATACATAAGGTACCTTTATTAACTCTTCTTTATTAGAGTTTGCAATATAATTAATAATATTTTCTCAACCTGAATTTAATATTGAAATAGCAGTTTTAGGGCCTAATCCTTGCAATGAAATTAAATCCTCAAAAACTACCATTTCTTTAAAATTGTCAAATCCATATGTCACCCTAGAATATTCATTGTTTATTTCAGATATAAATATTTTTCTCACCTCCCCTGCTTTAAATCTACTCATTTGTGGCGCATAAATAAGTTCACCTCTACCATTGTGGTCTAAAATAAAATAATTTGTATTTGTGTGTACAATTTTTCCGTATAAATAAATTGTCATTTTTTTCTTCCTCCTGAATTCAAATATAAGTGCGAAATTTTAAAAATCATCGACTTTAAGAAAAAATAGGGAAATTTTTTAGAAAAAATAAAAATTGATAAAATTTTATTTATGAAAAATGTAATAGTAAATATAGAAATTCCTAAAAATTCAAATATTAAATATGAGTATGATCGAAAAACCAAAAAAATAAAAGTTGATAGAATTTTGCGTGAGGGTTTTAGATATCCAGCAAACTATGGTTACCTTTCAGAAGCGCTTGATTGAGATGGCGATGAACTAGACGTCTTAGTTTATTCACCTGAAATTTTTATGCCAGGTGTCTCAGTTGAAGCTAGAATTATTGGAGCAATGAAAATGATTGATTCAGGTGAAACTGATACTAAATTAATCGCCGTTCATGCTGATGATTATCGTCTTGATCACATTAAATCATTAGATGACTTGGATAAAATGTGACTACATTCAGTAGAAATATTCTTTAAAAACTATAAATTCTTCAAAGGCCCAAATATTACCAGCATAACTGGATTTGAAGATGCAAAATGAGCGCAAAATGAATATAATGAATGTGTCGAATTAATGCAAAAATACGGCTCTCTTACTAAAGAGGAATTCATTAAAAAAATGAAAGAATTACACCCAGATAAATATCTATAAAATGTAGCATTGCTAAAAATGCTACATTTTTTTTGAAACTTTAAAATTTTTTTATATTTATAAATATAAAATGTTTTTTCAGTTTCATAGATTCCTATAATTCCTAAAAAAAATATTAAAATAATGGTGAAAGGTAAAAAATGAGACAAAGATTTAAAAATATCCTTATTATAAGACCAATATTATTAAAACTATTAAAGGATTTTGTGGGTTTAAAAAATGAAAATGGCAGTTTTAGATTAGAATTAGACATTACTAGACTTGAACTGGAATTATCCAAAAAAATTGCAAATTTTGAAGAACTTAGATTGCAAAGATTAGAAATTACGAGCGGATCAAAACAATTAGTTATAAAACTAATTAAAAGTCTAAGTCAATTGGACCGTTCAATATTACTAACAATTTTATTCAAAGACGATCTAAGCAACATAACTTGAAAAACCTTCAATATATCAAAATCCACATTCTATCGAAGATTAAAATTTATCGAAAGTTTATTATATTGATGTTTATTCGATTAATAAAATAGTCAAATAAAGCTTATTTGCAAAGATAGCAAATATGGCTTTTATTTATTTTGGCAAAAAATGAGAACAAAATATTTTTTTATGTAATAAAAGGTTTCAAAAGTTTCATTTATTAGCATAAAGTAAAAAATAATGGTGTACTTATTATGCCCATGAGAGAGGCATAGAGAGGATTTAATGCTACCAATTTATAATTATTCAAACATTGAACGCCAAAAAGAAGTTGTTGAATATAAAGAGAAAATTAGTGCAACTGTCGGAACATACAATGTCGAAGATAGATGAAATTTAGACATCGGACTTACAAAAGATCAAAAATGTGAAATATTAATTTTAAGAAACCTAAAAGAGAATACATGAATTATTGAATTCACGATTCCTAAATCAGTATATGAGAATTCAAGAATTAAAATTTTGCAATTAAATAATAAGGATCTTGAAGTGCAAGATCTAGAGAAATTAGAAAATGAACGGATAAAATTTCGCATTTCAAAATATGTAGACAAAAGCGAAATAAAATTCGAAGATTTAAAGGAATTAAAGGTTAGTTTTTATAACAGGTGAAGAGCTAATTTTTATAACAAGCTTTCTTTTGTTATTAATTTCAAAATAGAAAATAATGTTGTTGATTTTAATAATATTAATGTTAAAGAAAAAGATTTGAAGTTTGAGCTAATTGAATCTATAAAAATTACCTTCGATGGCGAGACTGGGGAATATACAAACATTTTCGAAAATAATGTTGCTTATGCTAATAGCCTAATTTACAATATGAAGTTTTTTAACCTAAAACAAAATGATTTTTTAGAAAAAGCAATGCAACAAACGATTGAATTAAAGAGTCCAGATCAATATTACATTCCTAAAAGGCAATATCAGTTAGAATTTTTAAATAGTATCTCTATTGAAGAAGGCAATAGATTCATTACTGCTGAATTAATATCAAGAAAAACCGAAATAAACAAGTTCAAGCACACAATAGATTACTATATAAATAATAAAAATAGTTGAAATAATAAAAAGAAAGAATTTATCAGTTCCAAAACAGACGGACTTATAGGCTATCATATTTCGCCAACATTTAAAGGTAATGTTAAATTAGAATTTCAACTAAATCAAAACATCATAAATAATGTTAGCAAAATTAAATATTATGACCATTTTGACAAAAAACTTTTTGATTCCAACGAGGGATTAATCAAGCTTTTTTGTCAAGTTGTAAAGACAACTGATGAATATCAAAATTTATATTATTCAAATTGAAAAAAACACATAAAAACTTCATAAATTTTTTAAAATTTAGGTTCGAATTAATAAAGGCCTAAATTTTAATTTAACATTATGCCTATATATTAACTAAATTTAAAAAAAATTTATATATAACATTCATTAATTAAAAATTAATAATTTCAATGTAGTTATAAAAAAATAAATTTTATTTAAACTTTGGGCCTCTTGGAATTAACTTTCTTTTATGGCTTGTTTTTTTATGAAAATACTCAATTTTAGTTGAAATATCACTACTTATTAAAGTATTATCCATAATATATTTTTCGAAATCATCATATGAAAAGCCAAGTTCATCTTCATCATATTGATCATTAAGCAAATTAGCAGAAGGTCTCTTATCCAAAATTTCTGTTGGTGCATTTAATAGTTTAGCCATCTCATAAATATCAGATTTAAATATATTTGCAAATGGTAATAAATCGCAACCACCATCACCTCATTTGGTAAAATATCCTAAATAATATTCATCAAAATTGTCTGTACCCAATACCAATGAGTTATTTTGTTGTGCTTTGGTATATAAAACATTCATAAAATATCGTGATTTAGTATTAGCTTTTATTCAATCCTCCTTTAAATTAAACTTATCAGAAAAATCGTTAAATTCTTTTGTTAAATCAATCGTTTCAATCTTATTTTCAACAACTAAATTTAACTTCTTGATGTGTATTTCATTAATATCATCTACCTTTGTTTTTAAATAATAAAAATGAGCATCTTTTTTAAAAACTTGATAACTAATAATTGCCAAGGTTGAACTATCAATGCCGCCAGAAATCCCAAGGACAACCCCACTAGCATTAGCTTTTTTCACCTTATTTCTTATCCAATTTTGAATTTTTTTAATCATTATCAAGTATTTATTGTTGAAGTTTTTTTTATCTTTATAATTATTTAATTCATTTTTTTTCATAGTAATTATTCTATTATTAATTTAGATTTTATAAATGTTTTTAAATTAATATTAATTTATTAATTTATAATTTAGATATTTTTATTATAACAATATAAAGCAAATATAATTAATAAACAATATTTTAAGGAGTTAAATTATGATAAATGTTAATGACCTAAAACCGGGTGTAACCTTTAAATTAGACGGTAATATTTATGTTGTTTTAGAAGCACAACACTCAAAACAAGGAAGAGGCCAAGCCAATGTTAAAGCAAAGGCAAAAGATCTAAGAACCGGATCAATAACTGTAAAATCTTTTACTGGTGGTGAAAAAGTAGAAAAAGCAATGATTGATAAGGTCTCAATGGACTATCTATACAATGCAGGAGATAACATTGTGCTAATGGACCAAGAAACATTCGAACAAATAGAAATACCTGTATCAACAATAAAATGAGAAGTCAATTTTTTAAAAGAAGGTATGAAAGTTATTGTTAGAAAATATGAATCAGAAGTTTTGGATATTGAATTACCAGCTAATGTTGGATTAGTAGTAACAGAAGCACCAGATGCAGTTAAAGGAAACACGGCTCAAGCCGCCCAAAAGAAAGTTACTTTGGAAACCGGTTATGTAGTCGAAACTCCTCTATTCATCAAAGAAGGAGAAACAATTTTGGTTTCAACTGAAACTGGTAAATATGTAGGAAGAGCATAATGAGCAATTTTATCTCAGTCAACACAAGAATGAATTTTGACTTCAAGGTTGAAGAACATGTTATTTATCAAGCAATAAATCAATTTTTTGAGTCTCAAGACTCAATAATTCTTACAAAAAAACCTATTATTAATATAAAAAATAGCACAAATAATATTGAGATTTTTATTTCTTACAAGTTAAAAAAAGAAGCTATATTATCATTCGAAACTAAGAACGCAATATTCATGCTTGAACAAAGAATTTATTCATTAATCAATGTTAGACCAAACAATATTAACATTGTTTTTGAAGGAATTGAAAATGTTTAAAAATAGAAGAATTAATAATTTAGCTATTGATAATATCAAAATTAATTCATTAGCCCAGATAGCAAATACTAAAAATCCAAATGTAGCAATTAATATTAGCGCTGCAAAGATTTTTCATGCACTCTTTGCTTTTCATTATAAATTTGATATAAATAATCCCCAGTGAATATCTAGAGATAGATTCATTCTTTCGTGCCCGGATGTAAATACCACCTATTACACAATTTTATATTTAATGAATCTTATTACGAAGGAAGAAATTGAAAGCATTAATAAACCAAGTTGCAAATATCATAACTATTTAAAACGCAATAACAAACTTGGTATTGACTTTTCATCAGGCAAACATGGTTGCGGTATTGCAGAGGCTGTTGGTATTGCGGTTGCTGAGGCCTTTCTATCAAGTAATTTTTCTGAAATAAATCACTTTACATATGTTTTTGCTTCAAGCAAAGATCTAGAAACAAGCATTGCGACTGAGGCTTTACAATATGCAGGATCAATCAAACTAAATAAACTAATTGTGCTATATGATTCAAACACATTATTAAATAACTTTAATTCTAAAAAGAATAGTAATGACATTAGAAAAACATATGAATCATATGGATTTAATTATATTATTTTAAAGGATGCTAATTACAAATCTATTGCAAACGCAATATCGAAAGCTAAGAAAGCAAAAAAACCAACACTTATCGAAATCAAAGGTTCAATTGTTGAATTAGCAGTTAATAATTTTAACAACTACTACAATAATAAATATTATTTAACAGTAGATGAAATTGAGGAATTCAAAGAAACAACTAACTTCAAGCGTGGTGACTTTTTTGAGAAATATCAAGAAGTGGTAGATGAGTATAAGAAAGTTATTAATTATAATAACGATTTATTTAATAAATGAACTGCTTCAGATAAATTAATTGAATTCTTGGGAGAAGATCTAAAAGAAAATGTAAATGATAATTTTATATCAAATTTAGGCGATATCTACTCTAATATGGTTGTTATCTTAAATAATATATTTGATAAATACAAAAACGCTTTCCTACTTTCTTCTTCGCTAGATCCAATAACAAGAATTAAATCAACTAACGGAGTTTTTGATTTTAACAACAAAGATGGCCGTTCTTTACTATTAGGATTAAAAAACGAGGCAATGAGTTTAATTGCAAATGGTATATTTGGACACTCAAATTTTAAACCAATAATAATTGATTCCTTATCAAATACAGACAAGTTAATTCAAGGAATCAAAAAATCTGTTAGTGATAACCTAAAAGTATTATATATTCTAAAAAATGACTTAAATTCTGTTGAAAACTCTAATATTTATTACCAAAATGAGGAACAAATAGGTATTTTATTGCAAATTCCTAATATAAAAATTTTATATCCTGGCGATCTTAATGAATTGATGGGCTCTATTGAATATTACCTTAATAAATTTAATGGTCCCGTAATCATTATAGCCAATTTTCATAGCAATTGAAATTGTGAAAAAACTTCAAAATACAAATTTCTATCAGGGTCTTATCATGTACTAAAAAATGATTCAAAATATAGCCTTTTAGCCAAAGGCAACGATCTCCAGATTGCATTCAAAATTGCTAATAAACATAACTTGAATTTAATTTCAATATCAAATGATGAAAATATTGCAAAATTAAATTATGATAAAAAAACGGCTATAACATTCACAAAAGATATTTCTGAAGGTTGAATGAAATATGCTAAATATAACCTCAACATAAATAACTCAAACAACAAAATTAAATCAGATTTTAATTATATTGAAAAAAATATAAAATTAATCATTAATAACAAAAGCTAGGTTCTTATATATCTACCTAGCTTTTTTTAATTTTTTTAAACCATTCCAACTCAGAGGCCGTAATATGCCTATGTTCTCCAACTCTTAAACCATCATCTGTAATAACTCCATATCTTTTTCTATGTAATTTTTTAACAAAATTATTAACTAATAAAAAGAGATTTTTCACATGATGATTTCTACCTTCTTTAAGAACGATAGAGTAGGTTAAATCTTTGATATGTTTTATTGTTTGTTTAGAAAAAACACCATTAAGTTTTACAAAATTAGAGTTTAAAAAATTTAAATCTTTTTCACTCATTGGCTTTTCCAATGTTGCAATGTATTCTCTTTCTATATTAGATGAAGGATGGGTCAAAATATTAGCAAAATTGCCATCGTTAGAAATAATTATTACTCCTGTTGTATTAAAATCAAGCCTTCCAATTGAATAGCAATATTTATCCATTCCCATTCACTCATAAATAGTTTTTCTACCCTGCGGATCTCTTAAAGTGCAAATGGTGTTTCGAGGTTTATTAAGTAATATATAAAATTTTTTATCACTTTTTTCGATGATCTCGCCATCTATTTTAATAACAGCCTCAGCATCAACTCTCTGACCAATTTTTGCAACTTGACCATCAACTAATACTCTTTTTTGCATAATCATTTTTTCGGCCTCGCGTCGCGAACAAAAACCAAAATCCGAAATCATTTTTTGCAATTTAACCTTGTTTTCCATAATTAACAAACCCTTCAAATAACACGTTAAAAAAAATATATTTATATTATAAATATTTTGCGTTCATAGTTTCTTTTTTATTTATCTTTTTGATTTATCTAATTTAATTAAAGCAGGAGGAAAAATGTTGGAAAACAAAATTAAAAATCTTAAAAGTATGAGTTTACAAAGAAAACGAGCTTTTATAATTGATTTTTGCCTAAATCAAAAACTTAAAAGAATACAAAACAACATGAAAGATACTAGGAATGTAGGATTGTTAGATTTTTTCATAAGTTCGCTAAGTGAGGACTATAAAAAAATCTTCATTAATGATTTCATTACAATAGATAGTGATTCGTCGTGATATCTTGAAAACTGATCTAAAAATGCTTATTATAAGAAATTAAATTATTTAGTAGACCTATTTATAGATTATGTTTATTGCTTTTAATGAAACCCCCAAACTTCATTCATTAGAAAATAAGCAAGAACAGTGAATGGAAGAATATATCATAAATGCAAAACAAAGAAAATATTTAGAAAACTGAAATAGTTTCAATGAATTAACCACAATTAAAATCAGACGCATTATAAGAAGCGATAAATTCATTATTACATTTGAGCATAAAAATCCATTAAAAGAAATAGAGGCCATAAGAGTTAATGGACTAATTAATAATAAAATAATAGAATTCAAGCCAAAATATGAATATAATAGTGGTCATTTTATACTAACTTATAATAGTGATAATGATTCTAAAAATAAATTGGAATTTAATGACATAGCAAATATCAATTTTGAAATTGAATATAAGGTGAAAAATTTATGATATCAAGCAAAAGCATTTACCTATTGAATTAAAAACAATCCAAGATCTAAAAATATAAATCTAAATAATACGAAGGCCATAAATGTATTAAGCGAGATTGAAATAAAATCACTACCAGACCGCATTAATAAGAACATAATTAACCATAAATTCAAAACAAAATATTTGAATTTATTCTTTAATACCAACAATTTAAAACAAGGAATTCATAACATCAAACTATTATCGCTAAAAATTGCCAAAAGCGATCAAGAGACTAATGAAGAATACATTCTAGATAATAGCGATATTTATGATTTAACATTTTCATCTGCAAACATTTATGACTACGCAAAAAATAAGTATGATACTAAGCTTAGCTATCATAATTTTAATAATGCAGACTTAGTTATAGATACATATTCTTATTATGATAAATTTTCAGATACTGTTATGGTAAATAATCAAAACCTTAATGCAAAATTGGGGATTCTAATACCATTAAAATACAAGGGAACATATGGTTATGAAATTAACCTTGATATAGGCAAAAATTTAAAGTCCTTTAAAATGAGTTATTCACAGGAAATTGAAAAACCTTTTTTTGATATCAACAATGGATTAATAAGAATGAATACAAGATCAATTAAAGGTTGACTTACAGATGAAAAATGGCACAAAATTAAATATGATAATTTTGCGGACGTAATCAAAATGGCAAACTCTTTGCAATCAATAGAACAAATAGGAGGTAAATAATGAGTGAAAAAAGTAAAAAATTATTATTATGAACATCATTAACCATAGCAATTGGTGGTTGTGCTGGGTTGGCGACAGCATTTGTAGTATTACAACAAAAAAACAAAGAAAAAGAAAGTAGCCAAGTCGATACTATTCAAAAAGAAAAATTAAACGACAAAACTAATAAACTATCAATTAAAAAAAGCCAGCAACAAAAAGATTTAAAAAATAAAGAGAATGAATTAGAACAAAATGACCATAAAGAAGATTCATACATAGAACCACAGGAAAAGAAAAATATTAATTGAAATGATGTTTTCCCTAATATAAAGAGCAGTGACTATTATGACAAATTAAACTATAGAAACGGGCAGGCTTGAATTGATGAAGACATGATAGTTTATATCATAAAAGACATCATAAATAGAATGCTTGTAACTGAAGGCGAAGTTGAATATGCTTACAAACAAATTGATGACCAAAATTTGTTAATAACTTTTAAATGGAGCAGTGAAAAAGAAAAAAGTGTTGTAACATACAAGATAAATACAAATAAGTTATAATAATATTTATGAATTTTAAAGAATTAGTATTTAACGAACTTAAAAAATATACAAAAAAAATTTTTAATAACGAAACATTAATTAAGGATCTTGATATCGATAGTTTAGATCTGGTTCTATTAGTTTCAGATATTGAACTAAAACTAAAAATAGAAATAAAAGACGAAGAACTAATAAAATTAAAAACCATTGGTGATATTATTTACATAATAGAGCAAAAATATACAAAATAGAAAAAAAATGTATAATATTCTATGAGCGTTTCTTATACGGGTATAGTTCAATGGTAGAACAACGGGCTTCAACCCCGTGTGTTGTGAGTTCGAGTCTTGCTACCCGTGCCATATCATTAATAAATGTTTTAATAGAACAACTAAAGTTGTTCTATTTTTCTACAAAAAGCAAAATAAAAGCCAATTGAATTGGCTTTTGGCAATTAAACATATGGTGCCGTCAACTGGAATTGAACCAGCGACCCCTTCCTTACCATGGAAGTGCTCTGCCCCTGAGCTATGACGGCAATATTTAATACGCTAATAATTATATAAAAAAATGCATATTATTTTTAATAAATTTGACGCAAATTATAGTAATTTAAAATATACTTTTATTACTATGGAAAAAACAATGTATGAATCTCTATGCTCAATAAAGAAGCAATTCCTGGAATTAGAGCAAAAACTAAACGATCCTGAAATCTATAACAACATCAAACAATACACAAAAATATCTAAAGAAAAAGCAAGCATTGAAGATATCTATGTATCATTCAAAAAATACCAAGATATTGAAGAACTATACTTATTATCAAAAGATATTATTAACAATGAAAAAGATGCTGAATTGATTGAATTAGCAAGAAATGATATTAATAGACAAATAGAACAGATGCATGAACTCGAAGAAACAATAAAAGAATTACTATTGCCCGTCGATGAAAACGATGAAAGAGATGTTATTGTGGAAATTCGCGGGGCTGCTGGCGGCGATGAGGCCAATATTTTTTCAGGCGATTTGTTTAGAATGTACCAAAAATTTTGTGAAGAAATGGGATTTAAAATAAAAATTATTGATTACACATACGGTTCAGCAGGTGGATATAGTCAGATAGTTTTTAGTATAAAGGGTGAAAAAGTGTTTTCAAAAATGAAATTTGAAAGAGGAGTTCATCGAGTCCAAAGAGTACCATTAACTGAAACACAGGGAAGAGTTCATACTTCAACAGCGACAGTTACGGTTTTACCTGAAGTAGATGATGACGTTCATATCGAAATTAAGCCTGATGAAATCGAGATTGATGTGTTTAGATCTTCAGGAGCAGGAGGCCAGTCAGTTAACACAACGGACTCTGCAGTTAGAATTACACACAAACCATCTGGAATAGTAGTTACATCACAGGATGAAAGAAGTCAAATCCAAAATAAAGAAACTGCTTTAAAAGTATTAAAAAGTAGACTTTATGAACTAGAAGTTCAAAAGCGCGAAGAAGAAGAAAGTGGACTTCGAAAACTTGCGGGTACTGGGGAAAGAAGTGAAAAAATTAGAACTTACAACTATCCACAAGATCGGGTTACAGATCATAGAATCGGGTTTTCAACTTCCTTAAAAATAGTTATGGAAGGTGATTTGAAAAAAATTATTGAGGCGTTAATTGCCGATGAAAAAGCTCACAAAATAAAAGAAGCAGGTTTATAATGATTAAAAAAGAGGTATTGCTACAAGAAAAAAGAAGATATGAGCTACCTCTTTTTGTTTCAAAAAAGGAAGAAAAATTATTAAAAAAGGACTATCCGGTACAAAAAATTATCGGATATCAAACAATGCAAAATATCCATATCGATATTAGATATAATGTATTAATTCCACGATACGAAACAGAAGAGGTTATCATCGAATCATATAATTATATTAGCAAATATTCTGATGTCCTAGATTTATGCTGCGGTTCAGGTTTTATTGGTCTTGCTATTTGCAAAAATATAGGATGTAATGTAACATTATCAGATATTTCAAGACAAGCAATCAAACAAACTAAATTAAATGCAAAAATTAATAATCTATCAAAATACAATATTATAAGAAGTAATTTATTTAAAAAAATAAACAAAAAATTTGATTTAATTATCTCCAATCCACCCTATTTAAATAAGAAACATTTATTTTCTTCTTCTTTAAAATGAGAACCAAAGCAAGCGCTATTTGCCAAGGATAATGGATTATTTTTTTATAAAAAAATTACAAAAGAGGCACCGAATTTCTTAAAAAATAATGGTTACTTAATTCTTGAAATTGATGATTATGCTAAAGAATGAATTGAAAAGGAATATTCTAATGTTACATTTAAAAAAGATATTAATAAAAATTTTAGAATTGCAATTCTAAAATATGATGACCTTAAAAAATAGCACTCTAATTAAAAATGTGCTAAAATTTTATTATTATGATGAATAAAAGAGACTATTATGAAGTTTTAGGCATAAATAAAAGTGCGACCGAAAAGGAAATCAAAGCTGCCTACCGTAAATTGGCAATGCAATATCATCCAGACAAAAACAAAAATGCTGATGCTGAAGAAAAATTTAAAGAAATATCAGAAGCATATGAAATTTTATCAGACACAAATAAAAGAGCAAAATATGATAAATTTGGTCATAACGCATTTGATGCTAATGGATATCAATTCGGGGATTCGGAGGATATTTTCCGTAGTTTTTTTGAGGGTTTTGGCGGAGGTTTTTCTGGTGCTGATATCTTTGGGGATATTTTTGGATCATTTTCAAATTTTGATGAATCAAACCATCAAAGAGGTCAAGATCTACAACTAATATTAAACATTGATTTTGAAGATGCACTATATGGAAAAACAATTGATCTTAACCTAGATAAATATGATGTTTGCGGTCATTGTAAGGGCAGCGGTGCAGACACCCCTTCTGATGTAATTTTATGTAATAATTGCCATGGTTCTGGAAAAATACAACAAAGAGTTGCAATATTTACTACCATAAAGCCATGTCCAGTATGTTTAGGATTGGGCAAGAAAATAAATAAGATATGCCATCAATGCCACGGCAAAAAAACAGTAAATTCAAAGACTATTCAAAAGATAAATATTCCGGTAGGGATTGAGGATGGGGATACAATTAGAATTGTTGGCTTTGGGAAACCTTCATCAAACGGAAATAATATTGGAGATTTATATATAGTATTCGCTATTAAACCTAGCAAAAAATACAAAAAAATAAATAATGATCTTTACATTGAAATGCCTTTATCAATTAAGAGCTTATTACTCGAAGAGGAAATTAATGTTCCAACACCATACGGAACAAAAAAAATTAAGTTAGACCATAGCATTAAAATAAATGAACCATTTAAAATCAAAAATTGCGGATACCCATATAAAAATTCTAGTTCCAAGGGCGATTTATTCATTAAATTTGATTTATATGTTCCTAAATTAAGCAAGAGCGATAATTCTCAAATTAAGGAAATATTTAAAAATACAAGTGATACAAAACGAGAAGAATGATTAAAAAAATTCTAATCGTTTTTTTAATTCGTTTTTTAAAATAAAATTGTGCTATTATTTTTGATAACATTTTAAAATATTTTACTCAGAAGAGAGGCTTAGCTTATGTCAGAAAAAATAATGATTGTCGAATCACCAAATAAAATTAAAACAATTCAAAAAATTGTTGGTGATCAAATTAAAGTTATTGCTAGTTCAGGGCATATTTTAAAAATGGCAACATCGGGCACAAATAATCTTGGAATAGATTTCGAAAATTGAGAACCAGAGATGATTCCTGATCCAATGAAAAAGTCAACCATTTCAGATTTAAAAAAAGCAACTAAAAATGCTAGCGAAGTTCTAATTGCAACTGACCCCGATCGCGAAGGCGAAGCAATAGCAAGTAATCTAATTTCAACCTTAAAATTAAAAGATAAATACAAAAGAATAAGATATAATGAAATTACAGATGAAGCAATAAAATTAGCAGTTGAAAATCCTTCTGAAATAGACGAAAACCTTGTAAGAGCACAAAAGTCAAGAAGGATGCTAGATAGAATTATAGGCTTTAGACTATCACAATTAATGATGCAAAAAGTAAAAAATGCTCCTACTAACCCTTCGGCAGGAAGAGTGCAATCCATTGCTTTAAAACTAGTTTGTGATCGTGAGCGCGAAATTGAAACATTTGATCCAATAATTTATTCAAAAATTGAAGCAATTATAGATAATGATGTCAACATTCCTTTGTACTTAAAAAAAGACAAAAAATATGAAGATAATACTTGGTTAACCAATGAACAAGGTGAAAAAATACTTTTTGAATTATTAAATAGCAACTATGAACTAATTGTTGATGACATCAATGTTTCTAAACGCAAGGAATCAGCTTATACACCTTTTAAACAATCAGTTTTATACAAGGAAGCAAAACACAATTCCCAGGCAGTGCAATCATCAGCCCAAAAACTTTTTGAAAACGGGTTAATTTCATACCCCAGAACTGATTCAACTAGATTAAGTGAAACATTTGTTAAAAAAGCTCGTAAATACATAACTGAACAATATGGTAGCCAATATGTAGCTAAAGAAATAAAAGGTTTTTCTGGCGCTCAAGATGCTCACGAAGCAATTAGACCCACATACATTGAATTAACACCAGAATTAGCATTACAAAAGTATAATCTTAACAATATCGATTTTGAAATATATAAGATGATTTATGATAAAACAATAATGTCACTAATGAGCTGTCCTGAAAAAGAAATTGTAAGATTTAATTTACATAACGGGAACAATAATTTTAGAATGTCGTATAGTAGAATACTTTTTGACGGTTATTATATTTATTCAGGCAAAGAGTCATTAATTAATATTCCAAATATTAAAATTGGCGATATCATCAAGGCAAAAGATTTTATTAAAGAGGACAAAAAAACATTACCGCCTGCACGTTATAGTGAAGGTTCATTAATTAAAAAACTTGATGATATTAAAGTTGGAAGGCCTTCAACATTTGCTTCAACAATAAAAGTATTAAAACAAAGAATATTTGTTGAACCAATTGACGGACATCTAGTACCCACAGAATTCGGAAAGGTTGTTCTTGAAAAACTTTTAACAAGTTTCCCAAGAACTATTAATGAAGAATATACAGCTAAAGTTGAGGAAAAATTAGACTTAATTTCAGAAGGAAAAGAAGAATACAAAACTTTAATGAAAAAATTCTGAGATAGTTTCAATGAACGCTATGAAGATATAAAGGATCAATTAAATGTTACCATTTTGGAGCCAGCCAAACCTAATGAAAGCTGCCCTTTATGCAATGCAGAACTCGTTTATCGCTATACAAAACTAACTAAGCAAAAATTTATTGGTTGCTCTGCTTTCCCTAAATGCAATTTTATTAAGAACATTGATAATCCTGTAAAAAAATTCTACAGAAGAAAAAAAGCAAAAAAATAATAAAATACATAAGTTCGTAAAATACTATGTATTTTATTTTTATTTTATTTAAAAAAAATATTAATATGTAAAATATTAATCATGAAAAATAGGCAAAAGAAAGCTAGGGGAAAATCAGACTTTTGAACACTTTTTGTAATACCAACTGTCACTCTATCTGCAGTAGCGGGTGCTATATATTATATTGTTAAAAATAGTCAAACAATTCAAAAAGAATTTTGGTCAATTGATAAATTCAATAATAAAGCCAAAGAAATTCTCTTAGAAAAAAATATCATAGGATCGTTGCAAGCTAAGAATTTGTATGAAGATTTTAAAAATCAACAAAAACTTGCAGAAATCCGAACCAAAGATTTTGATAATACTTATAAAGATATTATTAAAATGAACAAGAGCAAACTTACTTTTGAACAAAGAAAAATCCTCAATAATCGGCCAAAACCATTTGACGCGGATAAATTTTTAAAAAACAAAATTAATATTATCCTCGATTTTGAAAAATCAAAGTTTTTAGATTTTCATTTTACAGATGTTGAAAGAATTCAAAATAACCCTTTTGACCTTAGAATTCATTATGAAGTTTTTTTAAATTATGAATATGCAAGTGGAGTTTTTGAAACAAATAAAATAAAATCCACCCATGAATCAAAATACTATTATAAATCAAGCCAAGTTGTAACTTTTTTATCAAATACCTTAAAAACACATCAAGGCACAGAATTTTCAAAAGAATGACCAAAAATTAAAAAAGAAGCCGAAAAGATTGTAAGCAAATATGACGAGATAAACAAAAAAATTAAAGAAAAAATTCTGAAATATGAAGAAAAACGAAAAGACATTAATGAAAAAGAATCAAAAACTCCTTTAGAAATGCAGGAATTAGAAGATTTAAAAATTAAAATTAATAACTTAAAACAGGAAGTAGATAAAATCTTCAAGGCCAATAATTTTCAAGAAGAAATTTTTTCATGATTTGTTAAGGCGATAAATGAAACTAATGCTGCACAAGACATATATCCAAAGAAAACTTTTGAAATTGTTCCGTTTAAAGAAAAAGATAATGACCAATATGTTTTATGAAATCCAAAAAAAGGTGTTAATGAATTGACCATCAAATATCAGTTTGTTAATATTAATAACAAAAAAATTAAAAGCAATAATGAAATAAAAATTTTCACCTTGGATGTTTAAAATATGAGTAAGGATAAGGAAAATTATAACAATTTAAAGGCAATCATCAAAAGCGATCATCAAGTCGCAATAAAACTAATTAAAGTAGCACAAAAATACAACCTTGACATCGACCAAAACGATTTGCTTAATAAATTAAATAATAATCAATCTGATGATATCACACTATTAATCAAAAATTTAATCTATTTGCTAAAAAAACAACCAATTCAAGAAAAATTTAAACCTATCAAACTAAAAACTGATAAACAACTAGAAGAACTCATAAAAGACTTTAGGAAGGAAAATAAGTAATGAAAAATAAAATTAATATCGCAATAGATGGACCTAGCGGCGTAGGCAAAACTGTAATGGCCAGAATGCTGGCTAGTGAGTTAAATTACATTTTTATAAGTAGCGGAAATTTATATCGTGCTATTGCATATAATGCTATATTAAATGGCATTGATTCTAATAACGAATCAGAAATTAATAAAGCATGAAATTTTGAGGACTTATTCATAACAAAAGATGAAAAAATTTTTCTAAGAGGAGAAGATATTACTCTAAAAATTCGTGAGGATAGAGTTTCTTTGTATGCATCAGAAATTGCCAAATATCAATCTGTACGTTTAAAAGTTAATACATTCATTCAAAAAAAAGGCGCACAAGAAAAGGGAATAATTGTCGATGGAAGAGATGCTACTTACCGTATTCTTCCAGATGCAGAAGCAAAATTCTTCTTATGAGCCACACCAGAAGTTAGAGCTCATCGCCGTTTAAAGCAAAATAATTTACTTGGTATAGAGTCCAAATATGATGAGATTTTAGAATCAATTAAAATAAGAGATGAAAATGATACAAACCGTGATATAGATCCATTAATAGAAAGTGAAGGCAGTATAAGGATTGACTCGACAAATATGAGTGTGGATGAAAACTTTTTAGTAATGCTAAAAGAGGTCAAGAAGAGGTTAAACTAATGAAAAATACAATAGCGTTAATAGGAAAGCCTAATGTCGGAAAATCAACTCTTTTTAACAAAATAATTGATAAAAGAAAATCAATTGTTTATGATACTCCTGGAGTTACTAGAGATAGAATTTATCATAGCGCAAAATGGTCTGGATATGATTTTAATATTATTGATACCGGAGGAATAACACAAGAAAACGAAGACTTTAAAGAGCAAATTAAAAAACAAGCAGAAGTAGCAATCAATGAATCTGAAATTATCGTTTTCATAGTTGATGGTAGAGAACCGATCACATCAGAAGATTTTTTTGTCGCTAGTTTATTAAGAAAATCAAACAAAAAAGTTTTGCTTGTTTTGAATAAACTAGAATCAAATATAAAAACATTTTTTGATAATCAAATATATAAATTGGGGTTTCAAAGCATTTTTCCAATAAGCGCTATTCATGGCGATGGAGTTGGCGATTTGCTAGATGAAATAGTTAAAAATCTAAATTTTAATGATGATAAACAAACAAATCATTTTAAACTTACCATATTAGGCTCGCCTAATGTCGGAAAATCCACGCTACTTAACACCCTTACCAATGAGGAACGTTCTATTGTATCGAATATTGCTGGAACAACTAGAGATTCTGTCTCTTCAATAATAAAAATTGAAAATGAGGAATTTGAAATTATTGATACAGCAGGTATTAAAAGAAAAAGTAAATTATCCAATAGCATCGAGCACTATGCATTAATGCGAGCCACAGATTCAATACAAGAAGCTGATTTATGTTTATTAATGTTAGACGCCACAGAAGAAGTTAGTCATTTTAGCCAAAATATTATTGGGATTGCCTATGATTTAAAAAAACCATTAATTATTATTGTAAATAAATGAGATTTAATTGAAAAAGATACCAATACAATGGATATTTACAAAAAAAATCTTTCTAAGAAATTAAAATTTGTAGATTGAGCACCTATTGTTTTTATATCTGCTAAGAACAGAGTCAGAATAAGCAAACTAAAAGATGAAATAATTAAAATTAAAAACAATATTTCTAGAAAAATAGTTACCAATCAATTGAATTCAGTAATGATGACTGCACAAATGATAAAACCCGCTTCACCCATTAAGGGTAAAAGATTATCAATAACCTTTGCAAGACAAATTGATGGAAAAATTCCAACTTTTTTATTATTTGTAAATGATGAAAAATGTGCGCACTTTACGTATTTAAGATATATAGAAAACCAAATAAGACAAAATTTTGATTTCAGTGGAACACCTATTACCCTTATACTAAAAAATAAAAATAAAAAAGAGGACAAATAATTATGAAAAAAAGAATAGCTATTCTTGGTAGCGGGGCAATGGGTACTGCATGTGGAAATGTTTTAGCTGAAAACGGACATGACGTTATATTTTATGGCATCAATGATAATGAATTGCAGGACCTTGAAAAGGGCTTTAATAAAAAATATTTTGATAATAAATTAATTACCAATTTCAAAACAACAAAAATCCTTGAAAAGGCAATAGAAAATGTTGAATTTATCATCATAGCAATACCTTCAAGATTTATTCCACCTGTTTTTGAAGAATTAATAAAATTAATCAAAAACGACGTAACAATTATTAATGTAATAAAAGGTTTTTGGCCTAATACAAACAGTTTTGTACATAACAAAATGGCTGAAATGGCAAAAGATAACACAAACATCAAAGGCATAACTTCATTAATCGGTCCTTCCTTTGCTACTGATATAATAAATAAACACATAACAATTGTCAATGTTGTTTCAAAGGATATAAATAAAGCTAATGAAGTTAAAACGATATTCACAAATGACTGATTTGCAGTTTCGGCTATTGATGATGTTATTGGCGCTGAAATAGGCTCAATATATAAAAATATACTAGCAATAGCATCGGGCATAATCGCATCATTGGGATATTCGACCAATACACAGGCAGCGCTATTAACTATGGGATTAAAAGAAATGGTAAAATATGGAAAATTTTTAGGCGCTAAAACCGAAACAATATATGATTTATGTGGCTTGGGCGACTTAATTCTTACAGGATTATCAGAAAAATCAAGAAACTACCAATATGGTTTAAACTTCCTAAAAAATAAAATAGATGATAGCCAAACAACCGTCGAAGGGTTATATGCCCTAAAATATATTTATCATCAAAATATATCTAAAAATAAACTAAATTTACCATTAATAGAAGGAATTTACAAAATAGTATATAATAAAGAAAATCCCCAAATTATTATTAATAGCTTAATTAAAAGGGTTTAAACTATTTATTAAATTAAGGAGTCTGAATAATGACAAAGAGAGAATTAATTAAAAAAACATCGGAAGAAACGGGCTTTCAACAAGCAATGGTTGAATCAATTTTTGATCAAGTTGTCGATATCATTATTGAAGAGTTAGCTAATTCAAGACAAATAACTATTTCAGGTTTCGGCGTTTTTTCCTCCAAATATGTAGCTGCAAAAACCCAACAGCATAACATTACAAAAGAGGAAATTGAAGTTCCTTCAAAAATGGACCCAAGATTTAAGTTTTCAGATGTTTTAAAATCAAAAGTTGATGAAATATATCAAAAAATTAAAAAGTAATATTCTCAACTATGTTCAATATTCCAGGAAAAGATAATGATAATTTTTTTCCTCAACACAAGGCTTCTTCATAGTGAAGGGCTTTTTTTGTTTTAAATTTTTCCTGAAAAATATGATGTTCAATTAACAAAAATAAATTTTTAGGCTTAAAATAAATTATTCAAAAAGCAATACCATTATGCTTTTTAATAAGATCAAGGTATTCAATTTGATGCTGTTTAATATTATTAAAAGGTAAAACATCCGATTCAGTACTTTTGGCCTCAAATGCCAAAAACCTTCCTTTATATATTCCATAATAATCAACAGAGCTTTTGCTGCTGATTATTGCATTATCTAGTTTCAACTTTTTATCATGCAATTGAACAGATTTAAAAGTAATATCAAGATTCTTCTTATGGATAATACAAATGCTATTCTTAAAATAAAACTCTCTCGTTTGATTGATGATTGTTTCTAATAACATACCGCGATTTTTGAAATTAGCTTTCATGTTAGAATTACAACAAAAAAACAATAAAATTTTTCCTTGTTTTTTCTCTAATTATTTATTGTATTTATAAAAATTCTCAAAATATTCGTCCTTATTTTTTAACAAATACTTAACCAGTTCTGCAGCCATTAACATTGCCATAACATCATTATGACAATAAATTTTTAGATCTTTAATTTTTCGGTTTCATTCATTATCCTTAATAAGATTTAGGGCTCTTGTCGTAGCAATTGTTAGCGCCTCCGAACCATTTTTAACATTAAGTTTTGAATATGGAGTGATATTATATTTTAAATGTTTATTTAAATTATTATTTGTTACAAAATATTCAATCTTTTTTATTGAATATGATCCATTAATATATCCTAGATTTATCATTCTATCTACAACAAAAATTTTCTGTTTTCGCCCAGAAAAAAAATTGCATATGTCAACAAGACGGTTTACAATAAAATCGATTTTTTTTGCATATTCATTAAATTGAATCTCGTCTAATTTATTTTGTAAACAATAAATATGAAGCGACTCTTTTATTTCAAGTAATCTGCTCTTCTCATAATTTATATTGTAAATAATATAATATGAAATTTCTTGGTCATATAAATCATCGATAATTTTTTTATATGTATTGATATCAAAGGTTAAAGGATCATAAACATAATCATTACTTTCATAAATTTCATCATTCTGCGTCTTTACAATTGATGTTTGAGATATTACTTGATTTCATGCTGGCAAATAATCGAGCATTGGGGTAGGCAATGTTACACCTTCAAAATCAAACCAAGCAATATTGGCATTCTTATCCGTTATTACATTATACTCATAAATGCTTTGTATTTCTGGATTTATAGAAATAAGATTATTATCATAAAATTCACTAACAGTTCTTTTTGTTAGTAAATCAACATCATTATTTAAACCGGAAATTAGCTTTAATATTTTTTTGCTTCCAAATTTATATTTAGGGAACTGTTTTTCAACTAATTTATAAAAGAAAATATTCGAATTAAAATTGTCAATGAAATCATCCTTAGTTAAAGTTCAATCCATTTGTAGCGAATCTCTATTATTAATCAAATAAATAAACTCTTTAAATGAACACGTATAATCACTTATATTTTTTGTGTGCTCTTCAATATTTGCCAATCTTTTCTCATTAAAATCGTATCCAGCGGAAATCAATTCACCTTTAACATGGTCAATGATTGATAAATTATTTGTTTTTTTTGATCTTACTGATTTTGTATATGCAAAATTAGGATCACAAATATATTTAGCTTCAACTTCATCCTCAGATAATAAGACTTTATCATTAGGTTTAATATCTACGCCGCCTTTATTTGGAGAACAATATTTTGACAGATTGAACTTTAGGATATTTTTTCTTACATTCTTTTTCTTTTGATATCTAGGTTTTAACAAAAATATCTCATTAATATCACTATTTAGTGATTTGGTGATGATATTATAATTTCAATATGCCTTTAATAGATTTTTTCTATTCGTTTTTTGCGAATAAATTAAATCACCAAAATGTTTTAATTTTGTATCATAAAAAGCAACTTTTGCATAACAAGATTGATATTCAAAGGCTGGGTTTATAATCAAGCGATAATTTTCATTTATTGATTTAATTGTATCGGCCAATACATCATCCTGCTTTTGCTTCAATGATATATATTTGATTTCTTCGTCCTTTATATGATATCTTTCTTTATAAAAATCAACTAAAAAATCTATTGCCTGATCATAAACGGTATCTAAGCCCGAGGAAAGAATATTAACTGTCGTAAAAATGGAAAAAAGAAAATTTAAATTTTTATATACATCTTCATCAACTGTGTTATTAATTAATTCATGATTATTACGAACTGTTTCCTTTAAAAAATCTATTTTTTCCAAGGTGTCGAGTTCTTGAATATAGTCTTGCTTTTCCTTATCTAAATATTTAGACGCAAACTCGTTTGAAATATTGTCTATTTTATCAAAATAAAAGTTAATAAGTTCATGATTGACACTAGAATCATTATCGTCCTCTAAATCAAAATTAAAATTACCTGCAAAAATTTCATGGCTTGAATCTAAATTGCCATCAATGCTATTAAATACTAACCATGGGTGTGTAGTATTAGCAACTAAAAAATCGCTAAATGAATATCTTACCTTATTTTTCATACTCTGCCACAGCCTTGCCTTCATTAACTCACTCTAGATATAATTTTTTTCATTCATCATAATTCTTACATTCTAAATATTTTACAATATCAACATCTATACTATTATTTCAAGTGGGACTAATACCTAATTTTGTGTATTTATCATATCATTTTTTGCATGCTGCCATATCATCCAAGACTTGTTCTTCATTTACCTCAAAAGGTCAACCCTTAACAACTCGATTATTTATGTCAACTAAATTAGGGTCTTTGTAATCTTCTTCTTCTAAAAAACAAGCAATAATTGCAAAATGTTTGGCCCCCATCAAATATGAATATAATTGTGCTTGTTTTAAATAAGCAACATTAATCATACCTTGTTTCCAAGATTCAAGTTTTTTACTTCCGACGGTTTTTATCTCAATAATCATCTTCTTTTCAGCAATATAGCCATCTGGTAATCCGCCAAAGAAAACATTATTTTTGAAATAATCATAGTTAAACTTTTCGGCAGGGAACCGTTGAATAGGTAAATTGAATGATTTTTCAATTTTTTCAAGAATTTTAGGTTCTAGAATAACTCCAGCATTTACATATTTCGGGTCCAATACTGGAAATCTAAAATTAGCTATTCTCGCAAATGCAGCAAAAGGGCTATTAAACTGAGTTAGTTTTAAAATATCTCCAAGAGCTGAACCAGTTATTTTTCTAAAACCGCCAAATTCACCAGGTTTTTTTGATAATAAGTTTTTATGGTATTCAGCAGTTAATTTAACTGTTTTTGTTTCATGATCAACTACATATTGATTGCCATTATAATGCGAGCGGTTGGGAATAATTATTTTCTTTTCTTCATTCATTTATTTACCTCACTTATACTTAAAAAAATAAAAATAAATAGATTTAGGTTATCTTTTATTAATTTTACTAAGTATTATGTTAACCATATTTGAATTTTTTTAAAAAAATAAACGAAATAATATAGATTTAACTAAAAACATAGCTTTTCTTGCTATGTTTTTTTCTCGTTACCTATCTTAATATAATGATATTATTTTAATAAATTAATAATTTTTTTCTCACTCTCATTTAATTCAGGTTCAATATCAAGTCTTACGTGACAATAACCAGATGGATTTCTTTGCAAATAATCTTGATGATATTCTTCTGCGATTACAAAATTTGTGAGAGGTAAAAGTTCTACATAAAATTCACTATAATTTCCCTTTAAAATATTGAATAACTTTTCTAATTTAGTAAAATCACTTTCATTATCATAGTATACACCGGTTCGATATTGGATACCAATATCACCTCCCTGCTTATTTAAGGATCCTGGATTAATAATTCTAAATAAGTGTAAAACAAGTTCCTCTAAAGAAATTTTCTCATTATCATAAATGACTCTCACTGTCTCAGCATGTAAGGTTGATTTAATTTGATAATATGAGGTTACATCAGTATTACCGTTTGCATAACCAGTCTTAGTTTCTATAACACCTTTTAAACGCGAAAAATAGGCTTGTACACCCCAAAAGCATCCGCCAGCTAGATAGATAGTTTTTTTCATAATTTTCCTCCTTATTTAATTTAATTTTAAGTTAATATAATACTTAAAAACCAAGATAAATATATCTTAATTTCTATTAGGTATTCATAATTTAAATTATTATTAGTTTATTTTAAATATAATACATTAAAAATAAAAAAAGATATCAGCCTTTATTTTATGTTTTTTTTATTTTGTTTTAAATCAACTTATTTTTAGTAGTTTTTAAAATATTTAGCATCTAAAATTTTATTTTTTTATATTTTTTAGCAATGCTCTTATAAATTTCAAGAATATTTTCATAAAAATTAGCATTATTCTTATCCAGCAAAGAAATTTGCTTAATTCCTTCTAAAATATCATCAATCATTCTTAAATTTCTAGCCTTATTGTATCCTCTTCAAATATCATATTTTTTTCTAAATTCTTCATAATACTCTTCTCTTGATAATCAAGGATTAAAGCAAATCATAATTTCTCTAAATAGTGAAAATAAAATCAATATTTCGGAATTATACATATCAGTTATAATAATATATTTTTTAGGACCAAATGAAAAGGTTATCGATCTTGTCATCGTTTTTTCAATATAGGGTAGTTTTATTAACTCAATATTTCTATCTTTAAGAAGCAAAGAAACTTTGCTAATTTTTTCATCAAAAGAATCAATTTCATTAAACAGTGTATCAATTAATCTAACAATAACAAATTTTGGTAAATATTCCTTAAATCTTGATCTTGAAGCAATGTCTTTTCCTTTAAAATTTTCTCTAATGAACAATTCACAAAAACGAATAAAAGGGATTCTATTATGTTTTGTAATTTTGCAATGATTAATATACAAATGTTTTGAAATATACTTTGAATATTCCTCAATGTTCAATGTTCCATAATATTTTTCAAGAAATTCAATTATTTCTTCTTCACTTGGCGACTGGCTAAGCTTATTATCACCTAAGATATTAGTAAGATAACGATTTTTTTCAAGTATCTCCCAGCCTAGTCTTTTAATTATTTCTGCCTTATCTAATGGGCCAACATTAAGATTATTTCTAAAAAAATATCATTTATTTGTTAAATAGCCAATTTTTAGGTCTAGCATTTTTTCTAAATCTTGAATTAAATTAAGACTAACATCATCTCTTAAATCGTTTAACAAGTTAAATATTTTTCTTCGATCGGCTTTAATCTTTTTGCAAACATCATTTGTCTTAATATTGGCAATTGTGAAAATATTTCTTAAAAATTCTCCAAAGGTTGTACATGAATTTATTCGATTCTCTAACATCAATAAATCTTTTTTACTCATATAACATCTTAACCTTTCAGCAACAAGTTTATAATACCAATTGGAAACAATTTTATAATTAATTTTAATTAATTACTTTGTTAATTTAAATTTTATTTAATTTTTCACATTATTTTAATAAAAATCGCATAAATAAGACAAAAATGCAAAAAAAATAAAAATATAGTTAAACTATTTTTGTTATAATTTATTAAAGTAATTTAATTTTAAATGAGGTAAATATATGAAAAAAAACATAAAGTTATTTTTATCACTATCACCTTTAATAGCAGTTTTAAGCACTCCATTAGTAGTTGCATCATGTAGTAATAAAAATGGCGATTCAACTGCGGAAATCAACCAAATTATTTCAAAAAAAGACCAAATTCAAAAAATTATTAAATATGAGGAAGATTTAAATGAAAAAGAGAATGCTCAAAAAATACTAGAAGAGATAAATAAACTTAAAAAAGATGAAAAAGACGAAAAAAAGGTTAAATCATTATTAGAAAAAATAAAATTAGCAATATCAAGTTTCAATAAAAGAAACACACAAGAAAAATCAGGATTAATTGTTCAAAAAATAGCCGAAAATCAAGAAGAAGTTATTGCTTCTGATGTAGTTAAGGAATTAAAATCAGCAAAAAAATGAGAAGATGTTAAAAAAGTTTTTTCAAAATATTCAATTATTTTTATCGAAAATGAATTAAGAGAAAAAGAAGAATTAAGTATCTCCGCTTCAACTCATTCGCATGATGATGAGGGTGAAATCCACCTAGATATTAAATTCAAGGTTTTAAATACTACAATTAGATTTACATTAATTGGTTTCAAAAAAATCGAACCTGTAAAAACGATTTCAAATTGAAAATTTACAACAAAATTAAAAAATAAAATTGAAGAAAAAGAAGCACAAACTAATTTCTTGAATAAACTAAAAGCAGAGCAGGAAAAAGGCTTTAAAAATTTATTAGAAGAATTACAAAAAACACTACCAATCGAAAAAGTTGATAAGAATAAAAATGATATTGAATTTAGTATCAATTTTGATGATTCAAAAACTAAATTTGTAGATAACTTCTTAATATTAAATATAAATTTCTATAACACCGCAGACAAAAAAATAGTTCAAACAGAATCAATTCAAATAGAAAACATCGATGACCATCACGAAGAATAACGCATTCAAAATACGCCAATGATAGATAGAGTTAAAAATAGGGGGTAAATTATGACAACTAAAATTAAGATAAACTTGTTCAAAAATATTGCTTTCTATTTTTTTATTTTCTTTATTTCAATTGTTATTATATTCTTTGCAATAAATGTTTTAATTGAACCTCAAATTAAAAAAAATATAGCTATTTATTCACAAATTTCACATAACTATGGAGCTAGATTTAAGACCTTTTTAACAAATTTATTTACATTTAATCCCGGAAAAATATACTCTCATGAATTAGCAAGTGTTGAAAATAACATTTTATTTCTCTACCTACGGCAATTTCGTTGGACCTTTTTAATAAGTCTATCAGTATTTATTATTAGCTTTATTGTCGGCAACATATTAGGAGTGTTTTCTGCTTATAAATTTAATAAATCATATGATGTTATAACCTCTATTATTATTTCTTTTTTAGGTTCCTTACCAATCTTAATTATTTGCATTCTTGCTTTATCAAGTGCAGACATATTTGGCTATCCCTCGCAGTTTTTAAATAGTAAACTTAGCTTTGCTTCGCTAATAGTTCCTATACTAATTTCTTCACTCCCAACAGTAGCTATCTTCTTTTCTAAATCAAGAAAAAAAACGTTTGAAATTCTTAAATCAGATTATTATCTATTTGCAAAAACATATGGAATGAAAAAGCGTGATTTACTAAAAAAAGTTGTTTTAAAAGAATTGTTAATTGGTGAACTCAACTTATTTTTTGTTCTCTATGTTTTATTATTCACAATAACAATTTTAGTTGAAAGAATTTTTTCAATCCCAGGCCAAAGTTTATTAATTTCATTTGCTTTCAGAAAAGGTGAAGTAGATATTATTATGTTTTACTTTATCTTTAATTTTATTTTACTAAGTTTTCTTTTATTAATCAATAAAATCGCTATAATAAAGTTGAGCCCGAAAAACGAATTCACTTCTTTACTTCTTTTTAAAAAATATAAACGAGGTAAAAATGCACAATAATCTATTTAACTTTGCAAGAGAAAAAAAATCGAATTCGAATCCTTATGTTATCCATACAAATTCCGCAAAACAATACTGAAAAAGATTTTTTGCCAATAAATTTAATCTTATTTGTTTTATATGCTTTGTTATTTTAATATTAGCTTTATTAATTGCCACATTTTTAATTAAAAACTCTCCTACTCACTCAATCAATGAAAATACAACACTAGTTAATGACCTGCCATCAAATATTTCTCAAAAAATAACAAAAAACTTTAATCGTGGTGTTGAATTAGATTTTATAAGAAACATCGCAAAACTGGAAGCAAAATCAGCGGCTAGTGAACATAGAAACTTAATATTTTGAATTGAATTTGACTCAGCGAGAGATATTGGTGGAGAGCAAACTATTTATACAGATATTGTTACTTTAACATACAATCCTTACAATCTAATCAAAGCAGTAAATCTCTTACAATTATCTAAAGATATGCCCATAAAAATTCCTAATGGTTTATTTCTGGGAACAAACAACCAAGGAATTGATATATACGCCAGAACGATAACATCTATTTGGTCAACTATTTTAATAATTCTTGCTGCAATTATTATTAATATTTTTATCGGTTTTAATTTTGCGGTTATTATAAATATTTATAAACAAAATATAATTGTACGATTTATTGATAGAGTAATCAACTCTATTAGCGTTATCCCAGAAATTATTTGAGTTTTTCTATTATCTATTTTTATCGGAACAAGTTTATATGGGTTGTTTATATCATTATCAATAATTTGCTGAATTTCATATTTCAAATTTGCAAAAGAAGAAATCAATTCCTTGCTAACACAAGAATTTATCGTTGCTTCTAGGGCTATTGGGGCATCAAATTGAAGAATTGCCTATAATCATATTTTCAAAAGAATTTTTGCAAACTTTCTAATAATATTAGTTGAAAGATTTTCTATTAATATCTTAATTGCTTCTTCATTAGCATTCCTAGATTTTATTAATGATTCAAATAGCATAAATATAGGTTTCATTTTAAAAGAAGCAATTAGTTTGGTATCCAATAATCCTGGATATCTCTTAACCGCATCAATATTTATAATTGCTTTTTCAATAAATTTAAAGCTACTATCATCAGGTTTAGCTAATACATTTAACCCAAAAACAAAATAAAATAGGCCAAGCATACTTCACAAAGAAATTCAACTTAGGCCTATTTTTTTAAAAAATTCAATTAATTAAGATTTAATTTATCAGATATACCTTCCTTTTTAGCAACATCAATCAATATTTTCTTAATACTTTCCATAATTTGTTTAGCTTTGGCTTGATATTTATCATTAATTAGATTATTAGATTTGTTAAAATCCATATTTTCACTAAATAGTTTAATTAAAAAATTATAATCTGATTCATAGTTTTTTTGGCCAATGTTGTCAATAACATTTTCTTTTAAAACTTTAAAATCTTTTTTTAATTCACCTATTATTTTTTGATCCTTTACACTCTTTTTTAACAATAAATGCCATAACCCCATTTCAAAGGTAAGATTAACAATGGCATGTGAATGAGTATGAGAATTCTTGTCACTCTCGATATTTATCTTGTCAAGATCTTCTATTTTCGAAACTTTTTTTTCATTAAATACATTCTTTCTTAAAAAATCTCAGGCATCGATAATGGACTTTTGCAGCTCACCAAGATTAATATCCTTTCCACTCAATCTCTTATCAATAATTTCGATAAATTTAATAAACTGTTGATTATCAAAAACTAAATTAACATCGTTCAAAACGGCATCAACATCTTGAAAAATTAGTTGATATTTATCTAAAAGTTTAGCTAAACTTGTTTTTTGTTTACCTGCTTCTTCTAATCATTTAACAAAAAAATCATTAATTTTTTTTGAATTCTCAGGTTTTCCTTGGTCGATAATTAATGCAGCAACCTTGTTTCTAAAAGCATCTATTCTTCTTATAATTCTAATATATCGCTTACGATAATTTCGATACGTCTGTTTAACTTCTAAAAATAATTTCAAGAGTTCATTATCGTATATTTTTTTTATTTCAAGTGTTGGTTTATTTTCAAGTTTTATCTCAACAATGTTACTCTTATTTTCTATCGATTCATTTAATGATACATTTTCTGAATCATTTGGATATCTTATACATGAGATTGAAATAGCAGGCAATCCAAATAAAGATAATCCCAAAAAACTAGTCAAAATTTTTTTGATCCTCATTAGTTATACCAACCTTTCAAAATTAATAAGTGTAAATATATCATTAGATTTTTGAACATCATAGCCCTTAAAATAATTTCAATAAACAGAAGCCTTTGCTATAACTTTATCATTTTTTGATTTATACTTAAAATCAGACGGATTATTAAATGAAATAAAATTTAATTCAATATATAATTGACCTAATTTATTTTTTTCTGGTTTTAAATTAAGTTCAATTCTCTTTATACCATCTAATGTTTTGCCTTGTTTATTTTCTAGAGCATAAGCTAATAAATAGTTATTAATATATGCTTCAAGCACCTTGACTTGATATGAATTATTATCTAAAAGCGAAACATCAAAATTTTGTCTACTATCGTTATTTCAATAATTAAACAATTTATCCATCTTATTTGATGCTTCGTTAAGCCCTTCCATAAACGCTGAATCCTTGTTACTGTTAACAAAATCCGAAAGTTTTATGCCAGCTTTTATCCCATTATTACTTGGTTTAAATGAATAAATATCCTCAGGTAAAATATTTGCGTTATTTTTATTTTTAGTAATCAACCCCTTTAACCTGTGTCCATGATCATCAAAGTTAGAACTTAACCAGGAATATTTCTTTTTTGTGCCATCTTTCTTAGTAACCTCAACAATTGCTCTGAAAACCTGATTAGTGTCAAAATAATCAGTAAATTCAAAATCAACTATTTTATATTCAAGATCTTCTTTTTTTCTATATTCTGGAATCTTTATTACAAAGATCTCATCTTTTAGATTTCAAAATAAATTCATCAAACCTTTGGCATTTCAATAATCTTTTGAACCTGATGACTTTATGAAGTGATTAATATTATCAATAATTGTTAGATATCTCTTTCCATCCATGAATAAAAGGGGATTTTCGACGTAATCAGTAAATAATGGATATTCTTCTTTTATTCCTTTAGTTCCGACCCCGAATTTTCCATTTGTGGCATAATTTCTGAAGCCATTTAAATAATACTTTTTATTCTTATTTTTAGATTTTATTAATTCTTGACCGTTTCAATCCTTAATACTACTTATCTCAAAGGAAATATAATCTGTAGCTCCAGAGTATGAATGTTTTATTTCGCTATTGCTTCAATCAATATCGATTGATGCCACATCAACGTTAAACTTATTTAAATAAAGTTTTAATAGTTTTACAAATGTTGATCTCATCTCATTATGTTCATTTGACAAAAAAGATTTTGCTTGTATATATTGAGGTTGAATTCAATTTGAAAACAATACCCTATGTTTTTTAGCATTAATAAGATATTTACGATTCATTATAGAATAATTCAAATCAATATCTTGGTTCAATCTAAAAATTACTGTCTGTATGTCCTCAAAATAGGGGTCCCTATTTCTATTAAAATCTTTCCCAAATATCAATGATAAAGTTGTAAATCATTCGTCATTAAAAGAACCTGCTGAGTCAACATCATCAAACGAATATTCATTCAAAAAGCTATTAATATCACTCTTTTCATCTGAATCGAATATACGAATATTATTATTGCCAGTAGTAAACTGCTTTCAATTATTTCTATATGGAAAATCCGGTTTATATTCAACCCATTCATTTTTATTAAGTAGGTACATTTTTTTGTTTTCTATCTTTACTGCATCAAAATTATGGCGGCCATTCTTATCGAATCAATAAAATATATGTTCATCTTTTTCTATTGAAGCTATTTGGCTAAGAGTTAATCTATTCAAAAATACTCTCGATACCTTATCAATATCTAAATATACTTCTTTTTTAATATTTTGACTACAACTTAAAACTGCAAAAGGAATTGCCACAATAGGAGAAATTAATAACAAATTTAATAGCTTTTTTCTTATTTTCATAATACAAATTTTATCACTTTTTTTTATATTATAGTTATAAAAATATTGTATAATTATTACAAAATTACGAATTAATAAACATTGTGAAAGGAGGTAAATATATGATAATAAATAACGTGGGAACTGCATTTGAAAATAATATAGAATTAACCATATTTATAAATATACTAGTTTATATCCCAATATTAATGATTTTACCACTCATATTATTAGGTCTCCTTTCGTTTATAAAGCCATCTGAAAAAGCAAAAAAAGGTAATGCAATTATTTATATGTACGCTTTTTCAACTGGAATGTTTTTAATGATTGGAGCATTCGGTTTTTTGCGAGAAGGATATAAAATTGCTATCGATTTTACACATGATGGCCCAAATAAGTTTGGTTCAGAAATAAACAGGACACTAGTAACTGTCGGTATTCTCGGGATAAGTGCATTAATAGGCTTTAGTGTTGTTATTGCAGGAAGGTATTTATTTATTAGAAAATCTAAAATAGATCCTCATAAAAGTCATGAAGAACATAACCACTCAGATCACCTAATTTCATTTAAAGATATTGATAACCCCAAAGCAGCTTGATTAGCAATTGTTATGTTATTAAGTCACAGAATAATTGATGGTTTTTTTATTGGATATTCAATATTTAAAATAATATTTACTCAAAATACTTTTTCAAGTTCACTTACTCTACTAATAACATTTACCATCCACATCCTTATTGAAGTCACAATCATATACTTCCGTCAAATTCAATATGGAGAAAAAAAAGGAAAGGCAGTTTTATATAATTTCATAACTTTTTTACTTATAATCCCCTTCATTTTTTTAGGAGCATTTACTGGGCGATTCATAAACGATGATTTAAAATGAATACAATCCTCATTATTGATTTTTGGAGGCGCAATTATCATATTTACCGCTATCTTTGAACTAGTTCCTGAATTTATTCATATAAGAAACAAAGATACTAAAACTTTATATCGAACATTAATAATTTTTGCTGCTTCTATTGTCACAACAATAATGCTTTTAAGTTTTCATAGTCATGTTTAAACAAACTAAGGGAGGAAATAAAATGAACAAAAAAATGATTTTATTAACACCGTTAATCAGTTTAATGCCTATAATTACAATATCATGTGTAAAAAATAATTTCAACACCAATAAATATCGTTTCATTGAAAAAAATAATTATGGTAATGATTATGCTAGCTTTAGCTACCTTGATGATAACTATACTAGTAAAAATATTCACAAAATTAACCTAGCAACAGCAGCAAAACTAATACGAATAAAATCAAGCCAACAGCCCTTAATTGATTTTAGAGACAATATTGTTTTAGCTCCCTCAGAACTTCATTATAAATTAGAGTGGGCCAACAAAATTAATATCACAACACCAATAGGCACTAATGAATATAGTAATGATAATACTGATATTGTAGATTATGAAAATGAATCAAACAAACCAGAAAATGGTATTTTTAAGCCTAAAAAGGATAAGGGTAATGGTTTTAACTCACCCTTCCTATTTGTTCCTTCGAGTGATATCAAATCAATAAATAACCCAAACTTTGCTAAAGATTTGAATAACACAAATAAAGTTATAATAGACATCAAAAATAGAGACAATGTTTGGATTAATTACCTAGGCAATATTATAAATACCAATAACCATATTAACCACAAATCATTTAAACTGGGGCTATTATCAAAATTGTTACGAAACAAAGAATATCGCCACTCTTTTGCTGCAAAGCATAAGATTGATCTTTCAAAATATAACAATAAAAAACTACAAAAAAATGATGGTTTCGATTTATATAACTACCTAATTCAAAATGATATTGATGTTGATGCACTACTTAATTTTGATAATAATAAAATTACTATTAAAACAAGGGACGGATCATTTAAAAATCTAAAACAAATATTTGATAATATCCTTATTATTCAAAATTATCTAGATGCAATTCCTTATGAAATAATAGAATCAAGTTACAAAGATCCCCTAAAAAATCTTGATTGATTTTTTAATTATGGTGAAACCTACCAAAACAGATTTTATGCAAGTAATTATTTTATTTCGCATATGAATGCCAATGAAACTACCTTAAAAATAAATAAAAACTATCAAAAAAATGAAGATGATAATCTTAAAGAAATAATCATTCAATACAACTCGTTGCCCTTATCGCAATCTACGTTTTCACTCCAATCATTAAATGCTTTTAAGCAAAATATTATTTCAAAAATAGAATATGAAGACCTTAATTTAGATGAAAAAAACTATATTCTTGAAAACTATAAGAAATATAATTTTTCATATCAAAAAAATTATAATAGATATTCAATTAACAACAATATTATCATCAACCAAAATCCTGATATAAAAACGAAATATATGAATAAAAACTTTATGAAACTATATTATGGATTAAAAGATAATAACTCACTAGAACTTAGCAAAAATAATTTGACATTTCAATCATTATTTAACAACCTAATAAACCAGTATAGCCTAATTGAGGATGACAAAAATCTATGATTAAGTCAAGCACCAGAAAATCTTGATATTTTAGCTTCTAATGAAGCTATTGGAATAAGCGAACTAAAGGATGCATATAATCAAATATCGAAGCCTATTATTTTTGGAGCGAATAATAAAAAATTAAGTGATACATTCCAATACCAAAATAAAAATAGACTAAATGATCCATTAATTGTTTTTGTTGAAGACAAGATTAAATCAACATGATTTAAATTTATTGAAACTAACCTAAGAAATATAATTGATAATTTTTATAAAACATCTAATTCAAATGAAAATATTTATGTAAATATTCCTATAATGATCACCAAGGATAATCAATTTATTAACAAAAGGATACTGCTGATTAAAAAGATTTTTAATTCTATCGACCGCCGGCTAAACATAGATATAACTAAAATTGATAACTTTGAAAAATATCAAGAATTTTTTGAGAGAAATAAATCAATATACAAAAAATCTACATTTAAACTATTCCAGGGAACAACACCAGAATATTTATACAAACAATTAACAAATTTTGAAAATAATTTAAATAAATTAATTGACCTTATATCTAAAAATAAGAAAGATTATTTAACTAGTTTTGAACAGATTATTTCATTGCATAATTTTTTAGTGAATAATAATATAAATCTCAAAAATAGTTTGAGCAAAACACAAGAAACATTATTTATCACTTATCTAAGTAATTTAGAAGTAGAAAACCAATTAAAACTTATTAATGAAATTAATAATCTAATTAGTTATTCAATAAATCTTATAAATCAAATTAACATCAATAGCTTTTCTAAAATTATTTATCAAAATAACATCATTAAACCACTTGGTTGAAATAACTTAAATTATTTACAAGATATAAAAATTAAATAAGGAGAAAAAAATGATTAAAAATAAGAAGAAAATATTCTTATCAATAATTGCTACTAGTTCTATCCTCGCACTGCCAATTGTTACATTGTCATGTAATTTTGATAAAAAAAATCCAAATAAACCAAAAGTACAATTATTAACCGACTCACAAATCCAAGAAATAAAAGACAAATTTGAATTCACATTAAAACCCGAGGGCAAAAAATTAAATGAAGAAGGAAAATTATATGCCTTATGAGATAAGTTTACAAAATCAAAATATAATACTAAAATAAATACTTTTCAAATCATTAATTGAGATGCTGAATTTAAAAAAAACTTTTCATTTAAATATCATAAATTAAATGGTTTAGGTTCAGCACATATATATGAATTCAAACTGGCATTTGATGGACAAACACCAATAATTAAATACACTATAAAATGTGTCGATAGAAATTATCAAGAAGAAGCTAATGGAATAGTCAAATTGCAAACTGATTAATTTAAAACATTAAAAAATGGAGTGGTATAATATAGATATGAAAAAGATAAAAAAATTTCTAATATTTAGTTCATTTAGTGGAATCGTATTTCCGCTAATAGCTGTTTCGTGTGGAGGACCGACAAATAGCCAAAACAATCAGCTTTTGCCTGACAAAAGTCAAAATAATGAAACAGGCAAAATAAACCCTTTAAAACGTCCTAAAGCAAAACTTCTAACGACTTCACAATTAGGCGAAATAAAAAACTCGTTTTCATATACCCTAACAAATGAAGGTAAAAAGTTACCTCGTGAAGAATTAATGAAAATATTGCAAAAAATTAGAGCTGATTCCTATCCAATTGATAAGGGAATTACATCAAAAGTTGCTAATGACCCTTCAAGAACGTTCGAAAATGTTAAAGCAAATGAAAATTTTAAAAAATATTTATCTTTTACATCAACATTAGGAAACTTAAAATATCTTTCTGGTCATGTTATAGAGATGGAATTTGTACTTGAAGGTCTCGAAAAGAAGCAACCTGCTATCAGATATTCTGTAAAATGCCTAGATATAATTGTTAATGGGAAAATGAACACTGAGGCCACTGAGTATATTTATTTGGATTTAGACAATTAAATAAAAATAGGATCTATTAAGTCAGATCCTATTTTTATTTCTTAATTATTTCATTTAATGAATATTTTACAAGAAATATTAACTAAAAGAAACTTTTTCGTATTTATAAAAAACTTTCTTAGTTATATCGCAAACCTCACCCTTGCGATCATCATGTTGCACTGCACTACACTTGTCGAAAGCCAATAGAGCATCATCAATACCCTCATATTTAAAATTATATTCAGACTTAATTTTATGATATGCCTCAATATAAATATCATCAATTTCATTTTCGTTTTTATTAACAAAAAAACAATGTGTTAATTCATGCAAAATATAGTTAAAAATAAATGCTTCACAATTAAAAATATCCGAAACAAATATAAGTCTTCTAGCTCCTTTTTGAAAAGTAATGGCCGCAATATCGCTATTCTCGATAAAAGGCATTGTAATCAAAATAATTCCTTTAGTCAATAAATAATTTTGTATTTCATCAATTTTATTTTTAAAGTTTAAATTTTTAGCGCATATTAATTTAACAACTCTTTTATACACAACTTCAAAATTATTTTTTCTAAAAACACCAATTTTTTTAGTACTAATTGTTTCCAAAACCGATAACTCACAAAATCTAATTCAAACCTTACTATTAGGGTTGGCATAAATACTTTCATCTGCTAGTGCATTTTCACGCAAATATTGGGTATAATTATCTAAATTAGCAACGCCATAAAACCTATTCATAATCATCAATTTTTTGCTAATAGGCATATCTTTTGTTAATTTAATATTACTTACCAGTGGCAAACTTGGATTCTTAATGATAAAGTCCTCTCCATATTGCACCAAAAGTTTTTCAGCATCTTGTAGATTAGATTTTTCCTTATTAGCATATATTGAATAAACCTCGGATAGCGTACCTAATTCCAAATTAAAAACATTTTCCAAGCCTTCAATAATCGCAATACTTAAATTAACATTCGTTTTGCTATTAATGATTATGTAGACATATTGAGCACTAAGCCCTAAACGTTGTGCCAATTCTTTTTGTGATATTGAAAATTTTTCTAAATAATAAGAAATTTCTTCTCCAAAATTATTTCCATGCAAATCAAGATGTTTTAAATCGCAAACATGTTCAGTTTCCATAAAATCCCCATTTTATTTTTTAGCGTGGATAATGTCTTCATTTTTTACTGCGCTAGGTATTAATTGATTCATCGAAAATTGTCTTTCCTCAGTTAAATCAGTAGAATGCAATACTACCTTGGAATCTTTATCTAAAAATTGAGACATTACTTGTAGACAGGCACCACATGGGAATAATATTTTATTCAAATTGCTAATTATATGTATTTCCTTAAATGTCCCCACTTCTGCGCCATATGCTACCGAACCAAAAAGTGCAGATCTTTCAGCGCAAAGTCCACTAGGATACGCAGCATTTTCACAATTGACTCCATAATATTCATTGCCCAACTTATCAATAGCTAAAGCTGCCACTTTAACCTTTGAATATGGTGCAAATGAATAGTTTAATTTTTCTTTTAATAATTCTTTGTTCATAATAATAATTATACTATTTATAGTTTATAAAACTATAAAACTAAATAATACAAATTATCTTTGCTTATATCAAATATAAAAATCAAATTAAAGTGTTAAGCATTTTTACTTAACATTTATTTTTTTATGTTAAAATTTTTTTATTAAAATTTAAATATACTAAAAATATATAAAAACTTCAAGGAGGAATACTTATGGTTAAATTAAGACTAAAAAGAACCGGAAAAAAATTCCATGCTACATATAAAGTTGTTGCTTCTGATGCTAGAGCACCACGTGATGGAAAATTTATTGATGAATTAGGATACTATGATCCTCATACAAAAAATTTATATCTAAATGAAGAATTAACAACTGTATACTTAAACAACGGAGCAAAGCCTACTGAAACAGTTAGAACTCTTTTAAAGAAGAACGATTTCTACAAAAAATACATCGAATCAAAAAACAAATAGTTATGAAAATAAACATTCTCACAATATTCCCAGAACATTTTGAAGCATTTAAAACCTATAGTGTTATAGGCAAAGCAATACGTCTTGGGCACCTAGAATTAAATATTATTGATTTTAGAAAATTTTCAAAAGAAAAAAGAAATAAGGTTGATGATTCTATATACGGCGGGGGTGATGGAATGCTTCTACAAGTCGAGCCTATCGATCTCGCTCTTGAAACACTACCCAATAGTTATAAAATCCTAATTAGTCCACAAGGACAAAAATTCAACCAAATGAAAGCACACGAACTTGCTAAGCATAATGAAATAACACTCGTGTGTGGCCATTATGAAGGTTTTGATGAACGCGTTTTAAATTTTGTGGATGAAGAATTATCAATTGGAGATTATATTCTAACAGGCGGAGAAACTGCAGCTATGGTTGTTTGCGAAGCTGTTGCTAGATTAGTTCCCGGAGTTTTGCGCAAGGGGAGCCATCAAAACGAAAGTTTTGAAAACGAAGGGCTACTTGACTATCCCCAATACACTAGACCGGCAGAATATAAAGGACTAAAGGTTCCTGAAATATTACTTTCTGGTAATCATAAACTAATAAAAGAATGACGTGAGAAACATGCTTATTTAAAAACACTAAAAAATCGTAAAGATATTATCGAAAGGATAAAAAATGAGAAGTAGCTTATTAGAACTTGTAGAAAAAGACCAAATTAGAACAGATCTTCCCGAAATAAGAGAAGGGTACATAGTTAGAGTTCACGTTAGAATTAAAGAAGGCGATAAAGAAAGAATTCAAGTATTTGAAGGGCTAGTTATTGCTGCATATGGTGAAGGTATCAATAAATCTATCACTGTTAGAAAAGATTCATATGGTATTGGCGTTGAACGTGTATTTAAAATTAACTCTCCTTTAATTTCTGCTATTCAAGTAACTAGAAAAAATAAGGTTAGAAGAGCTAAACTTTACTACATGAGAGGTCTTAAAGGAAAAAGCGCAAGATTGAAAGAAATTAAAAAATAGTTATTCTTGTATCTTAAAAAAGCATGTTTCACCTAACATGCTTTTTTATAACAAAAAATAATTTTTTTCAACAATCACCCTTAAAATAATTAATCTTGCTGTCTTAGTAAATTAGTTGCAAAACATCGTATCCACAGTTTTTCAATAGCTAAAATAATTTTCTTAATATCAATATTTTCAAAATAAGGAGCTTTATTACCAAAAGTATTAAAAAAGTAGCAATTTAAAATAAGTATCAATACTTCTATTTTGCTTCTAAGGATTGCTATTTAACTTGTGCAATACATATTCTTAATATAAAAATTATTACAAAAGCAATTACTAAATTTTTGCTAGGCATTCTATTTTTTGCAAACCATAATATAAGTTTGGAAAATTACTGCCTAGCATACATCAGTTATCTTCATATTTAAATTATAAAAAATTATTCACAGCTAAAATCAGCATACACTCTTGGCTTTGTTAACAACAAAAAAATTAAGGTTCGAGATTTCTTTGTATTTTTCAAAATTATCTAGTCTTTTATCTCCAAAATATCTTATGTTATAATCATCCTCTATTTTATTTCATTAATTAAATTTAAGGGTAGAATATTTTTTCTTCTAATTTGCATTTATTAAAATAAAAAACTCTTTTTTTCCTTTTTTAAGGACTGCATACTTATTATCATATCTATCAAAATTAATTACAATATTTTCATTTTCAACAATCTCGTTATCAAGCATAAAGGATTTTTTAGCTATAAATTCTCGAGTTTCCCTATTTGAAGAAGTGATTTTATTTTCCTTTATAAAATCAATAAATTTAGTACCGTGTTTAACACTAAAAGTTTTAAGGGATTCTTTAATTATTTCAATATCGCTAATTAATAATTCCTCTTTACTATTTGCAAATAAAATTTCACTTATTTTTTTTGCCTGATTTGCATATTGTATTCCATGAATATCCTTAACCACTTCAAATGCTAAAATTCTTTGCGCTACTCTTTTAAATTTAGCTTGCTCATGCTCTCTCATAATATTTTGAATTTCATCTAATTTAAGAAAAGTTAATGTCTTTAAATATTCATCCACTTTGGAATCTGATTGATTTAATAAAAATTGATATAGAGAATAAGGAGTTGTCATATTTTTATCTAACCACAAGGAGCCGCCGCCAGTTGACTTACCAAATTTATTTCCATTTTCATCAGTTAATAAATTAATTGTTAAAGCAATCGCACAAGCAGCTTCTCCATAAATTTTTCTAATAAACTCAAGACCAGTTGTAATATTACCCCATTGATCTGAACCGCCAGCCTGAATCTTCACATCATACTTTTCGAACATGTTCTTAAAGTCTCAACCTTGAATAAGCTGATAACTAAATTCAGTAAATGTTAATCCATTATCCAATCGAGTTGCAATACTTTCTTTTTCTAATAAATAATTTACATTTATCATTTTTCCTATTTGTGAAAGAAAATCAAATAACGTCATATTTTTATAAAATTCGATATTATCAATCACTGATAAACCAAAATTTTCTAGTTGTTTTTTTATTGATTCCTTATTGTTGATAAGGGTTTTTTGATCAAGGAAGCTTCTTTCACTCTTTCTAAAACTTGGATCACCGATCATCCCAGTAATCCCCCCTAGAATTGCATAAGCCTTATAGCCTTGTTTCTTAAATCTTAATAAGGTAGCAATTTGCAAATAATTTCCTAAATGAAGACTTTTGGCGGTGGGGTCAAAACCAATATAAATTCCTGAATCATGAGAAATTTGAGAAAACTTTTCTTCGTTAGAAATATTATTTAGTATTTTTCTGTTTTTAAGCTCTTCTAAAAAATTCATAATGTAAATAACTCCTTAAGTTAAGACCAACTAGTTTGGTTATGATTATTTTAAAACTCTATTGTTTAATATTTTTAAAATTATAGCTAACTTTTAATTTTTAAAACTTTTTATACTAATTAAAAAACGAAAAAGTACTAATGGCAAACATAAATATAAATATAAAAAATTTAATAAATCAACTTATTTTGTGGGTTTTTATAATTTTTTTTTAAATTATTTATATATAATACTAAATTATTTTGCTACAACCATTTTTTAGGAGGAATGTATGAAAATAAAAATTATTGTTGATTCTTCATCTGGATTAACGGAAAAGCAGGCCAATGAGCTTGGTTGAGGATTTATACCATTGCAATGCGAAATAGACGGTAAAACATATCAAATTGGAAGAGACATTGTTGTTGATGATTATGCTAAAATGTGAAGAGAAAATAAAAAAATTAATGCCACCACTGCAGCTTCTTCGCCAGCGATTAATGATATCGAGATAAACAAATACTTAAATGAGTATGATTTAATTTTAGTTTATCCTATCTCTAAATTTTTATCATCACAAACATCATTTCTTAAAACACAATTTCAAGATAACAACAAAGTATATATTGTTGAATCAAAAAGAATTTCCTTCTTGATTCTAAAAGATTTATTTAAATTTGAATCTCAAATTAATTCAGGTGTTTCTTTTAAAGATGCTATAAAACATTTTGAAATAAATAATGAAAGATTAATCTTAATTCCACAATTTAACGACGCTCTTGTCAAAGGTGGAAGGCTTTCAAAAGGTGCTGCTGCAATAGCTAAATTATTAAAAATAGTTCCACTAATCGCTTTTGACAATGGTGTATTAGAAAAGGATTCAATTGGGCGCGTATTTACTAAATCACTTGAAAAAACTGTTACAGATATGTGAAATAAAAACAAAGACACTCCTGATGGAAAAGTGCTTTTTGTTCTTCACTCAGATAATGAAATGATTGAGGAGCTTTTGACAAAATTTAAAAACATCATAAATGATCAGATTCCAATTTATACATACAAGTTACCAGCCGATGTTTCTATTCATACAGGAATTGGGGCCGTAGCAGTTTCGATAGTTTCTATAGATAATGAAACCCAAAAAAAATTCGACTCATTACTAAAAAAATAATTAGGTTTAAACAACGAGTAAAAAACTCGTTTTTTAAATAAAAGTAGTATATAATTCCTAATAATTGAATACAAGTTTAATTTATAAATTAAAACCTTAAACTATAAATTATAAAAATATAGCATTTGAAAGTAAAGATTATGAATACAAAGAAAAAACGCACTTTGCTAAATATTTTAATATCATCATCGGTATTAAGTTTTCTGCCTACTCTAGGCTTAATTTCATGTGAAAATGAGCAAGATAAAGAAAAGCGTTTAGTTAAAGAAGCCCTTACTAAATTAGAAGGTTTATTAAAAAATGTTGAAAATGAAAATAAAACAAATTTCAAAAGCAAGGCCTATATCGAATCAAAAAATGAAATTAAAAAAATTAATGAATTGCTTGAAGATAATAACATTAGTAACATTGAACTAAAAAAAGCAAAAACTAAATTATCTCAACTAAACAATCAAATTTCTAGTGAACTAGAAAATATTCGCAAAATTAACGAAGAAAACGATGGTAAACCAAAAATTGATAGCACTCTTAAATATTCTGATGAACAATTTTTAGCTGATTTTAATAGATTAACTAGTTCCCAAGATATTGAGACTAATTTTGTTTTATCTTTTGAAAATCTCTTCCCTTATCATGAAAAAAAACAAATCTTTCCTAGTCAACTTCAAAAACAATATGCATCACTGGTTATAAAAGCCAAAGATGATGCGATAAACAAAAAAATTGAATTTAGTGTCTTTAATATTGATTTGGCAGATAAGGCCAACACCACTGGCGAAGCTGAAATTAGACTTGTATTTAGAAACAAAGCAACTAACACGCAAAAAAATTACAAATTTAAACTATCAGGTTTAAACAAAAATAATTTCAATGTTGATAGTGAAGGTAATAGACCTAATGGAAGAGTTTCTGATGAAAAAATTGAAGAAAGTGAAATTCAAAAATATCAAAAATTAAGTCAATATGATCGTTATAAAAAAGATAACAATGAATATGTAGAAAGACTGAAAGATAATTATAAGAAAAACGGTATTAATAATTTAAAAGATTTCAGAGCTTTCCTAAATATAAGCGATGCAAAGAAAAAAGAATTTGATCAAAAAGCGCAAGAATTAAAATTAGATACCTATGAAAATTCCGCCTACAAAGGTTTCAGTGTCCCTACATACAAACAAGATGGCACATTAGATGGATTGGAATTAAATGGTGTTGAGGTTGGTAAGCAACCTAGTTTAATTGATTCATTAGGAAAACCAGATATCTTTAAAACCATCGGTGTCGCAAGAACAATCATTAACGAACAGTATCTAAAAATAGCTAAACAAACATTTTCGATTTCAATAAGTAATTACAAAACTTATGAAAAAGAAATTTCTGAATCTAATGATTTAATTAAATTCTGAAAAGATGAAAAAAATGAAGAAACCTTCAAGAAAAAAATTCAAGAAAAAATTGCTCAGCTAAAAGAAGATAAAAAACAAGTTGAAGCAGATTGAGATAAAAAAATAAAAGAAAATACTGATGAACATCTTGTGGAAAGTCTTAACAAGCAAAAAACACAAAGTCTTAAAGAATATGATGATAGAATAACTCATTTTGAAAAACATACAAGACCGGCAGAAATTAAGGAATTAGAGCAAAAAATTAATGAATATAAAAAACGTGCTGAATCAAAGAAGGAAAATAATGTTGAATCTGGTACTATGTGAATTCTAGACTTTCAACCAGATAACACAGGAAAATATCCAACTAAATGATATTTTGGAACAAATGCCCACGTTGCAAGGGCTATAACTAAGGATTTAAGTGGATTTTCATTAACAAGAATTAATAAAGACATTCATAGCGGAGCAAAACTAAGAATATCAGATATGGATGACAATATCACAACTTTTGGAACTCAAAATAAAGATGCAATTAGAACCATTTTTAATGCAACTGACTACCTAAGCACTCATCCAACTGATTTTTTATCAGAACGTCAAAAGAAAATTTATGAAGGTGTTGAAGAATTTGCTGATTTTGCTGTTATTGAAATTGACTTTGAAAAAATTAAAGATTTTTCAGCATCCTCTAATTCAACAACCTTAACTGAAGTTTTAAAGGCTAAAAAAGATTTCAATCTAGCTAAAGAAGTTACAAATGATTATGCCAATGATAAAAAATCTCATATCAAATTTAGAAGCAAATCATATCTTGTGGATTATCAAGCAATAGATTATCCGTTAAGTGGAAAGATTCCACCTAGTCTTGATCATTTATTTGCCGTTGGATGGCCAAGCGCCCGTGAAGATTTCTATTTAAAAGCATACATCGATGATGATCAAAGAGAAAGGGCAAAGTTTGGTTATTCATTTAGTTTATGATTTAATGCTAATTATGACTTTTATGATGCAAAATTAACCAATTCTGAAAACGGGCCATCTTCATTCCCTAGCGATGTGCTAAATAGAGGAAATTATTTATCATATCAAATTGGTTATCGTTCATTCGCTGACAAACCTGGGGTTCTAGATTCTTTTATTAGTGCGCCAATCAATGGTGATAAATTATTTGAATATGAAAATAAGAAATATATCAGCATGAGCCTTAACTATCTACCAAGAAGATGAGCACCAGCTGGCGGATCATCTGGTTCATCAATTAGAAACCAAAATAATGAATTAGTTGCTATTCACCATACAACCAATCAATTCGCAAGAACTGGGCTTGCTCTTGCGTTTAGATCAGAAGGTTTTAATTATCAAGGTTTATTCGGGACATATAATCTTCCAGAATATGACTTAATTTATGGTGGTGGCAAGGATCAAACAAAATCATATAGACAAGCTCTAAAAAATCTTTATCCAAATCTACAAAAAACTAACCTATTTGCAAACGGATTAGGTGATGAGAATATTCCAGAGCAATTTAAATTTAAGAAAGGAACCACAAGATAATGCAAAATTCCACAGTCAAAGAAAATCGCATATATGATGACTTTGAGTCATTATTCAATAATAAACGAAAAAATCTGTTAGTATCAATCTTGAAAATTACTATCATTTCCTTGTTTATTTTTTTATCAGGATTAATCTTATTTTTTGCCCCCATAACAATTTTTTCAACAAAACTTTTCGCTCCTTTTACAAATACCCCTGAATACTTCCTAAACTTTTCAAGTTTATCATTGGAACGTATTAATTACCTCGCTATATTCAGAATTTCACTATTAATTAGTATCTTTTTATACACAATTAGCAAAAACTTTTCTAATATCTTCACCCATAAAGAATCGGCTAAAAAATATATACCTTGATTTGTCATATATTCAACCCTATCAATTATTTCTGTAATATTGTTATTTACGATGTTTAATGAAAAAACACTAAGTTACTACTATTTATCATTCTTATCAGTTATATTATTAATTGTCGATGTTGCCTATGCAATTTATACATACAAATTAAAGAAAAAAACAAATCCTTTATTTTATAAAAACAAAAAAACTCTTATTATTTCAATTATTTCTCGATCAATTTTAGTCATAGGATTTATGGCTACGATATCAGCATGAATATTCACCATCGAAAAAGATGAGCAAAAATTTGATTTTCTAGATAATAACCCTGTACATCAATTCTTTATAAGTTTATTTTCACAAAAAAGTGGAATTAATCTATTTTACTTAATTCTAATTTTTGTCACATTAGGAGTGCTAATATTTGGGATTAATATCGAAAGAATTTTATGAACTGCATCAAAACAACAAAAAAATAATGAATCTAGAGAAAGACTACTTCTTTATATTGGTTTTGCCTTTACTACTGTAATTTGATTTATTCGTGCACTATTTTATAAAACAAGTTCAAATGTCATTGATGCTGAAAAACCATCAAGAAATTATATTTATCTTATTGGCTTAATATTTATTGTCCTATTTTTTATTAGTTATGTCCTAGTAAGTTTTCTAAAACCACTAAAAATTAAAGGAGTTTTATTAAATACAATTTTTACCGGCTTTATTTTTACACTAATTTGAATAATAACCGCAATTGTAAGTTTAAAAAATCAAGAAATTATTGTCACAAATATTACTCTTTTATTTTCTTCAATATTCAGCATTATAATATTAATGCTTTATAAATACAAAACTTCAAATGAACCTATATATGTTTCAATAATATTGAAGAGCTTAGTTTTATTAGTAATATTTACCCTAATAATTAACGGTTTAAATGCATTACTACTTTCAAATAATAACCAATCATTCTATAATATTCCTTCAAAACTTTCGCTGGACCAAATTTTTGTAATCACTACTTTAAGTTTTGCTGTTTTATTTAACATATCAACTGTTATAAATCTAATTTGAACTCTAACAGTAATTACAAAGAAAAATAATGTCATAAACCAAGGAGTTTCAAATGAAGTTAAGTAGGAAAGAACAAAATATTTTAAAAGCTGTACAAAATGATTTAGAAGTATTTAATTATGATTTCATGCAACTAAAGAAACAACCTAACTTTATCTCCTTTGATAAATTAATGTCAACAATTCAATTAAAAGCTCAAACAAAATCAAAGGATATAGATGTTAAAAAATTGTTTAATTATCTAAAACAGGCTCAAAATAAAAAATATGAAATTATTTTGGATGAATTTGTTTTATCCTATAAATTGGACGAAAGATTGAATAATTACTACCTAGTACCATTTATAAAGCAATTTCCATCAACAAATATTGAATCAATTAATCTAAGAACTGAAACTAACCTATTTAAATCAAAAATAGCACTTTACTTCAATGAAGAGATAAAGCAATTATTAAATAAGAATTTCTTTGTTGAAATTATTGAAAATATTATTGTTAAAACAGATAATGAATCTAATTTATTAAACATATTTTACAACGAAAAAAGTATTATAGGATGATAGTATGCATTTAAAAAAATGAGAAGAAAAATTACAAAACCTTGAAGGAATATTGACAAAGGTAAATAATTCCAAAAATATTCTTTTGATTGAGATAATGAAGCTTACGAGAAAGCTAAAATTCAATATTTCTAATGCATTGCTAAATATCAACTTAATCAATGCTATTAAGGAAAAATACACAATAAAAAATAAGTTAATTAATGATTCTGAAAATAATAATAAAACTATTCAAAAATTACGTAATATATTTAAAAAACGATCAGTACTTTGGATTTATTTGACCGAGAACCAAAAATACTCAACAGATTCATATAGTAGATATGAAAAAAAGCTACTTACAAATGTAAATCCTAAACACGATGATTTTATAACAATTGGCCAAAGAGCTAGTGAATTTTGCAATCAAAACAAGTTTAACGTAATAAAATCCTTTGGTGAAGAAGAAAAACAGGCTACCAATCTTGCTTGAAGAGTTAGTCAATTAGTTAAGACCTTATATATAGATAATAACTATTCAAAAGTTAATTTTGTTCTTAATACCAACAAAAATTATAACGGGCACTTTACAGTTCTTCCTATCGATGAATTCAACATTAATAAACTAGTAAATGAAGTTGATAAACAAAATTCAGTTGGTGATATTTCTGGTTATAAAATTTATCCCGGTATTGAGGATTTTGTTGAAAATGAAATAAACATCATTTTAGAAAATGCTATATATTCATTGTTAATTGAGTCATTTTTCTACAATGCCAAAAATGACCTTGTTACAACCAATAAAATTATTAATCAAATTGAAGAAGATATTGCAAAGGTTAAGAAAAAAATAATTCGTACTAAACGCGAAAAGGAAATTGAAGAAATTGTTTTATTAACAAAAGCAAACGAAGGTTTTGGGGGTATTAAATAATGATTAATAATAATTCATTTAAAATTAATATTCACTTCATTGGTAATAAACATCTATCAATCAGAAATGCCATATTATTTATCAATATTGATGAAGAGGATGAGTGGGGTCTTGCTAATTCGAATTCAATGATGGCATTTGAAAACACAGTTATTAAAATTAGAGACCTTGATCAAGAAAAAGAATTATTTTTATTTTTAATTAACGCAAATATAATCATCAAAGAAAACGAAATTAACATTAATTCATTTAGTAAGTTAGAATTATACAAACAAAACAATAAGATAAAATTTGATAATTTGCAAATCAAAGAAATAACAACTAAAATTAATTACTATGAATCATTGCAAAAAATTGGACTAAGTCTTGACCAATTTCTTGAAGAAAAGCATTTAAAACAAAGGCTATATATGCTAAAAATGGAGCAAAAACTAAAATTAGTCAAGGAGGAAAATTATGAAATTAAAAAATAAATTATTCTCTTTAAGTTTAATCAGTGTGATCCCGCTTCCCTCGTTAGCTCTTATTTCTGCCTACAATCGTCAAGACGAAACAAAAGAACTCAAACAAGATGCGCCTCAAAAACCCGCTGATCCAAACAAGCAAAAACCAAAAGCTCCAGAAAAACCTAGCCTAGCTCTCGACTTTGATACCTTTGCCAAATTTACAAAAGATAATGTGGAAAAAAATGTTGAAAAAATAATTGACTTTACCATTAAATATCTTGATAATGAAAAAGGAAAATTGTTGAAAGATTTAGACAAGGATTTTAAACCTAATTTAGAAAAACTCATCTACATCCAAGTCCTACAACAGTATCTTGAAAAAAACAAAGATGCATTAAAAACTAAGCATATGAATAACCTTGGTTTCACAATTGTTTTTCCATATGTAATGTCAACTAATAAAAATTACATTCCATCTGTAGTTGAATACGAAGGGCAAAAATTTGATAACATAAAGGTCGGAAAAACTAAAGAAACTAACTATGAAGAACAAATTAAGCCAAATGGAAAAATTACAAAAGATAAAGAACAACTTAATACAATTACCAAACAAAGACTTGATAAATTAATAAAGGATTACTTTGGTGCGTTGCAAAAGCAACTTCCAAACATGCTTTTTGACAAGGTAGACATTCCTAAAATAGGAGAACAAATTAATATTAAATTCGGCACCTTCAAAGAAAAAGAAAATACAATTAATGGTTTTAGTTTTACTCAGCCCAAAGACTTTGCATCATGAGAAGATTACATTGTTTCGAAATTGCATAAGAAATTTGTTAAATTTGATCTTGAACAGAATAAAAAATTCATTCTTGATGAACAAAAAAATAAAAAAGAAGATGAACCAATAAGAAAACCGCCAATAATTCCTGGGGATAAACAACAAAAAGAAATTGATACCCAAGAGCAAATTCAAGCTCTTCCTTCGCTAATACCTAATGTTTCTTCAATTTACACATCTAAAACAGCAAACAATCTAAAAACGTTTTTTGATAGTTCAAAAGCAGAAGAAAAAGAAAAGATATTCTTTTTTGATAATGCCATTAACACTAGATTTAAATATAGCGTAATTAATCTAAAAAGTGAAGGTGGAAATTCATTATCAGCAACAGTGAGAATTAGTGATAGAGTAGATCCTAAAAAGAGTCGTGATTATGTAATTAAAATAAATATTGATACTTCTCCGGAACAAGAATCACTCAATTACGCATATGAAGAAATAATTAAAGAAAATAAACAACTATTTAGCAAAATATTTACCGCTTTGGGAATTGATGACAAAATAAACTATAATGATTTAAGAAATGATACGCTACGTAGCGTTTTATATAATATGGTTGGTACAGGGGTTTTAATCACTAATAAAGAATCGTATGTAAATGCTGCTAACGATATAATCACAAAAGCTGCTGAAAATCTCTTAAAAAACGAAAATAACAAATCTGTTATCGAAGCCGACATTAAAAACTCAAATTATCTATTATTAACTAGTTTATTTTCTTCAACAATCAATGGTGTAGATTATTTTAGTAGTCTTGCTAACTCTCTTAAAGCTGTTTTAATACAATTTGAAGAAATAATTAAGATAAATAAAGACATTATTAAGAAAAACTTTGCTCAAAATGGATTTGATTTAAATTTAATAAATCAATATTATGACCTTATAAATAAACAAATATCTCGTTTAATTTCTTCAACTGGTTCAAGAACTATTAATATTTTTAGCTGATATGATAATTACACTAAACAAGTCAAAAACATTATTGAAAGATTTGATATTCTTGCTGCTTTAATCGATAATAAAAAACCAGATAAAAAAGAAGACAAAGAAAAATTTACAAATTCATATCTAAAAGCAGAAATTCAAATTAAAGATAATAATCTAGAAGGAAAAAAAGCTTTAAACCAAGCTGGTTATGCAATATTTGCAATTAGTGCATTATTAACAATAATTGCAATTACCTTTATTGCTATAAAAAGCAAAAAACTCGGTACTATAAAATTAAAAAAACTTTCAATTTCAGTAATCGGCATAATCTTGTTTGTTCTTGTTCTTTCTATTGTAATGTCAATAATCTAATTCAAAATAGAGTTTTTAATAATAAATTGTTACGCAATTATTAAAACTCTATTTTTTTTTTTTTTTTTTTAAAAAAAAAAAGCAAAATTAACCAGGCTAAATTTTAAAAAAGCTAGTAAATTTCACATTTCAATAGCAAAATAAATTCAAATTTGATGCCCAATTTATAACCCTGCCCAATGTTCATAACCCGAAATTCAAAAAAAAAAAAAAAACATTATTATATTAGTAAAAAAATTAAATACCAAAACATAAGAAAAGGTTTAAATATGACTGAAAACAAACATGAAATTAAAACAAAAAAGAAAAAAACACCTAGAGTTTTACTAGGAGCAGAACTAGCAATAGCAGCAACATTAGCAACTGGTGCCATAATAACAGCATACCTAGTTAGCAATAACCAAAATAAGTTAGAAATAAACAAACAAAAAATAACTAGTAACTCAGCTTCATTTATACTAAAAAACTATAAAAATTATGAAAACACCGAATTTACAGCAAGAATCTTTCCCGAAAATAATCCAAAAGCTTTTCTTGAAAAGAAATACATTATAAACAAAAATAATGAAACCATTTCTTGGGGTGAGAAAAGAAACGAAGCTCCTTTAGAATCTAGCACTGATTATGAATTTCAAATAATTTTTAAAAATAAACCTATTTTAAGCCATAAATTCAAGACATTAAACAATATAACTGAACTTAATAAGAAAGCAATAGAACAAGAAAAAACAAATAAACTATTAAAAGAAGCACAAAAAATTAAAGAAGATTTAGAAAGAAAACTCTTAGATTCACTTACAAGAAACCAGGAATTAAAAAAACAGAATGAAAATCTAAAAAAAGATAAAGACTCGCCAAAAACAAATCCTTCTATTGATTCAAAAAAACTAAGTGCAATAATCAAAGAACTTCAAATGGCAATTATTGAATTAAAGCAAGCTGACCATAACCAAAAAAATGCAACACAAAAATCATATGAGGCTAACCAAAATTTAGTCCAAAAACAAAACGAAATTTCTTTAATAAACAAAGAGCTTGAAGAAGCAAAAAATAAAAAAGAACTAATAAATAACCAAAAACAAAATGCCGATAAAAATCTAGAAAGAATTAACAACATAATTAGCCAAAAAGAATCTGAAATTCAGGCACAAACTAATGTTAGAAATCAACTAGAAGCACAAAAAAATGACAATCAAGAGAAAATAAATAAACTACAAGAAAAGATCAAACAAACCGATCATCTTTTAGCACAAAAACAAAGTGAAATTTCAACTAAAAACAATGAATTAATAGAGGCAAATAAAGAACTAGCACAAGCTCAGGAAACCCTAAATAATTCAATGCAAAATTTAGATAATATTAATCAAACAATCATAGACCTCGAAAAACAAAGAAAAAATCTTGAAGCAAATTTATCACAAAATAACAACAGTTTTCAAGAACAAACCAACAAAATCGATCAAATAACAATGCAACTGCACTCTGCTATTGATGAATTAAAAAAAGAGAATGAGAATCAAAAAAATAAAGTAGAAAAAGCTGAACAAGCAAAGCAAAACCTGCTAGAAAAGCAAGGCGAAATTTCACTAAAAAACAAGGAATTAGAACTTACACAAAAACAAAAAGAAACTCTCGAAACTCAGAAACAAAGTGTGCAACAACTTCTTGATAAAATTAGTTTAGATATAGGCAAAAAAGAAAAAGAAATTCTAGATAAAACCGATGTAAAAAAACAATTAATGGTTGAACAAAATAAAGCACAACAAGAAGTTACAAAAGCAAATGAAAAGCTAACACAAGCAACACAATCACTAAATCAAAAAGCAAGTGAAATTTCAACTAAAAATAATGAATTAATAGAGGCAAATAAAGAACTAGTACAAGCTCAGGAAGCACAAAAAGCAACAAAGCAAAGCCTAGAAAACACAAACAGACAAATAAAAGAACTAGAAACTAAAAAAGAAGAGGCTGATACAAACCTTTTAAATATCAACAATAATTTACAAGAGGAATCAATCAAAATTTTGCAATTAGCAAATGATTTACAAAGTGCGATTGATGCATTAAAAAAGGCAAATGAGTCTCAAAAGAGTGCAATAGAAAAAGCAAAACAAGCTAAGCAAAAACTTTCGCAAAATCAAAATGATATTGCTCTAAAAAATAAAGAATTGCAACAACAAAATAATCTAAAGAGTTCACTACAACAAGAAAAAGCAAAACTAGAACAAGACCTACAAAAATACACGGAAGAAATAAAACAAAAAACCGCTTCCAAAACTACCAAATCACAAGAAAAAAGCAAAGCTTCAAGTGCATTAGATACAAGTAAACAAAAAGTCACAGAAACTGAAAATAAATTAGATGAAACTAACAACTCAATTAAAGATAAATCAGTTGCTGTATCTAAAAAAGAAAAAGAATTAGAAATAGAAGAAACTAATTTATCAAATCTACAACGTTTAGAACAATATAATATGCAAGTGTTGCAAGAAAAAAACACCGAATTAGACGGAATTAGTCAAATTTTAGCTCAGGCAACTAATGAATTTAGAAAAGCGGAAAAAAGAAAAAAATCAGCATTTGAAACCGCAAAAGTAGAAAATAATAATTACGAAAATGTAAAAAATGAATATGATAAGTTAATAGAACAAAATAAAAAATACCAGATAGACTTTGATAATGAAATAAAAAAACTTGAAAAAGAAATAGAAAAACAATATGCCCAAATATTTGAGGCGCTAACGAAAGAAACAGAAGGAAATTTAGAATCTGAACGCAAACATGATGAGCCAATAACATATGGTGGTGCGTCAATTATAAAAAAAATAGAAAAAGAAATAAGAGAATTAGAAGAGGAGAAAAACGATTATTATAATGATGACATATTGCGCCTTAATTCTAAGTTAGAATCCTATGAGCAAAAATATAACGATGCCCAAAAGGTATTAGAAGAAAAAACAAAAATACTTGCCGAAAAAACTAAAGAAAAAGATAATGTTCAACAAGAATACAACAATGCTGAACGTGAAAAAAATAACGCAACGCGTGAACTTGAGCAAACAAAATCTTCTATTCAAGCAAAAAATAATGAGATAGATAGGATAAAAAGAGAGTTAAATGCTGCGAAGCAAGAACTTCAGAATGCTAATGCTACAAAACAATCAAATATAGCAGAATTACAAGAAGCTAAAAAAGAATATGAAAGTAATATAAAAAACTTAAATACAAAAATTGCAGAAGAACAAAAAGCTATAGATACCTTAAATAATGTAGAAACAAATAAAAATTTATTACAACAAAAAATACAAGAAACTGAAACAAAAATAAATCAAATAGATAATGAAATTGCTAAAATCAACCTTTCATTAGCTCCATTAACTAATTCAAGCAAAACATTGCAAACAGAAAATAACGGAGCTGAAAGCGAATTGAGTCAAACTAATAAAAATGTAACACAAAAAACCAGTGCTCTTGAATTAGCGAACGCTAAATTAAAAGAAACAAACGCTAGAATTCAGGAAATTAAGAAAAATAAAGAAGAATCAACCTTAGCCAAACTAGAAGCCGATAATAATTTAAAGGAAACTCTAAAAAATAAAAGTGATCTCGAAACCCAACTTCAAACCACGATACAAACAATAGATGAAAAACAAAAAGAAGTAAACAAAAAAAATAATGCACATGAAATAGCAAAACTAGAAGAACAAAAAGCCCGAGCTAATAAGGAAAAAGCAGATTTTGAACATAAATTAGCAACCCAAAAACTAAATAATAAAAATCAAGAATTAAACAACATATCAAAGCAATTAAATGATGAACAACAAGCATTGCAAGATTCTAAAACTACAAAACAAAATACACAACAAGAAGCTGACAAATTAGCAAATCAAATTAGCATTGTTAATGAAAATATTAAAAATATAGAACATGCTATCAATAACTCAAATCAATCAAAAACCATAACTGAAAACACAAATGCACAAGCACAAAAGGATTTAGAAGAAGCAAATAAGAAGGTAGCAAATAAAGCTCAAAATATAGAAAATATAAACTTAAAATTACAAGCAGCAAATAAAGAAATTAAAAAAATCAAAGATACTAAAGCTAATGATGATTCAAAATTAGAAAAAATAAATAGTGATATTCAAATGTTTTTAAACAAAAAAGAAGAAAAGGAAGCTGAGTTAAAAACTCTGACACAATCAAAGGATAAAAAAATTGCAGAAATAAATAAAATAAACAAAAATCTCGAATTCACAAGATTAGAGCAACAAAAAATTCAAAATAATAAAGATAATACAATATCATTATTGGATATTGCACAACAAAATCTAGATAACACAATTGAGCAATTAAAAAATAAAGATAACGAGTTGCAAAAAACCAAACAACAACTTAGCGAATCTCAAAGTGTCTTAAAGGAAACAACACAAGATATAAGTGAACAAGAAGAAAAACTAGAAACTATAAATAAAGATATTACAAACCTAAACCAAACTTTAGTAAGTAAAACAAAGGAAAAAGAAGAAGCAAATTTAGCAAATACAAATGCTAAAAAAGAATTAGAAAAAACAAGTCAAGAATTAGTTGAAAAATCAAAGAAACTTGAACAACTAATCAATAAACCTCAAACCTATACTAATAACTAAAAAATAAAAATATCAAAAAAACATCAGACTCAAATTTAAATAAAAAGATTTGGGTCTTTTCTTATTTTGTATTAAAAACAATTAAATTAAGTTTTATTAATAATTTAGTATAAAAAAAGAATAAAAAAAATGGCGATCGTAGCAGGATTCGAACCTGCGACCACATGCTTAGAAGGCACGTACTCTATCCCCTGAGCTACACGACCGTTGCATATAATATTTTAGCACTAAAATAAATTTAAGAACGCTTTTTATAAAATTTATTTTTGCATTAATTATCACAATACATATAAAATGAATTTTGATATCAAAATATGAGCTTTTTATATAGGCTATTATCCTATAATAAAAGATGCAAAATTTTGATAAAATTGTAGTTAAACAATTAAATAAAATCATAAATCTATCTTAATTTAAGTTGAGTTTTTATTTTTAAATCATAAAATTGGGAAAATAAATATTTAATTTCAAATATCAAAAAATTTTGTTCTTGTATAGAGCAACACAAACTTATAAATTTTTCAAAATCAATAAGTTTTTATAAAGAAACTAATTAAATTAATCTATTTCACATCTTTGTATAAGTAAATCAATAATTTTGATAATGAACCTTAATAAAAGCGTAAAATTTCAATATTATAGGGAATTAAGAGGGAATTAAAATATGAAGAAAAAGTTCTTATTTATATTAGGTACACCATTACCACTAATATCATTGAGTGCTGTTTCATGTTATAGTGATTTTGATTATTTAGACAATGGTCCTTCTAAAATTTTTAATATCAAGAAAACAAAATTTATAAATTTATCATCAAAAGATTATTCAATAAAAAATAAAAATCTAAACTTATATTTTCTTGACAATAAAATTCATCAACCATATGTTGCTATTGAGGAAATGTTAGGTGTTTTAAATGGCTTCGTTGATACTTCCCTAATTAGAAAAATACCGACTTATGACATCAATGCAACACAACTAGTTTCAAATAATCAATTAATGTATATTGACGCAGATCGTGATATTATTAGTGTTAGCAACGAAGCATTTTTTAATTTTGTTAAGCAAAGCAATTCAACTAATTACTCACGCTTCATAAGTTATGAAGGCTCAAAAATTGAAAATATTGACGACTTAAACGGACCTATCAAATTTGATCTAAGAAGTTATCACATCGATATTTTTAAAGAGGGGAGAAGAACTTTTATTCCTTTAAGTATTTTTAATACCTTATTTTGTAGTCAAAACTATTACAATCTCTACTATAATGGCGATGCGGTTTATGGTAAATTTTTTTCACTAATGGAAGATGAAAATGACGCTTACTCATATCAACAAGGTTCATGGTCGGCGGATAAAGAAACAACACAGGATCGAATTTATAATCTTGATAATCTCTTATTTACCCTTGATAATTTTTATGGACTTAAATCATATAAAAATATATCAAACTTTCAACAGTATATAAGCGATATAAAAAAAGAATTATTAAACAATAATCCCGATATATATAACAAGGCATATGCAAAATTATTCTTTAACAAATTAAATGACTTGCATACTAGAATTAATATGTTAAATATATTCACAAACAATAGTAAAAAAATCAATGATTATGCATCTAAATTATATGGAACTGAACGAAGTGAATATGCCAAAGTTAATGAATACCTTGAGCAAAAAATTAAACAAGATGGCTTTATTATAAATGGTAACTTAGCATATATTATTATCGACAATTTTGAAACAGCATCTAATAATGAAATTTATGCAAAAAATATCAAAAGTGACACATTTGAATTTTTAAGAAATACATTACAAAAAATATTAAAACAAAAAAATATTAAAAATGTTGTGATTGATATTTCTAGAAATGGTGGTGGAAATATTGGAGCAATGTATCGTGCTGTTGGTTTATTAACAAATAAGGACATTGTTGTGCATAGTAAATCACTACTTTCTGGTATTATAGAAACACAAAAATATAAAATCGATGCTAACAAGGACGGCAATTATTATGATAATGATGCATTTGAAAACTTTAATTACTATATATTAACTAGCAAAAATACTTTTAGTGCTGCTAACACATTTTCAGGAATCATAAAGGAACTAAAAGTAGCCAAAATTATAGGTCAAAAATCTGGAGGAGGGACCGCGCCTGTATTGCCCTTGGTTTTAAATGATGGAACATCAATATCAACTAGTTCACCATTAAATTATTTATATAAACATCACGGATCAGAAATAAATCTAGAAGATGGTGTAAAACCAGACATTGAAATTCCATATAACAACTTTTATGATATAGACTATCTAACTAAAATTTTGCCTAAATAAATCTAAATTTAAATTGAATTTTTTTTCTTTAAACAATAAAGTAGGAATTTAAAATTCCTACTTTTAGATTTTTATTTTCTTAATTTCACTAGCGATTTTTGTATTAATAATTTTAGATAATTCTAAAATATCTGCGTCAATTATTGCCTGATATGAGCCAAACTTTTCCAATAATTTTTGTTCTATCTTAGGCCCAACACCTTTTATTTTTGTTAAGAGACTATCTGTAATTATTTTATTGTGTCTTTTATTATAAACGGCCTTAGCACTCTTATCGACATCATATTGAATTTGCGATAAAAAATTAAACACCTTAGCATCTGAAATTTTAATTTCTACGCCACTATCATTAATTAATCTTGCAAACTCGTGGTGATTATTTTTTACAAGTCCGAAAATAGGCACATTTTTATGAAATTTTTTCAAGGCCTTAATTGCGGCATTAATTTGAATCTCGCCGCCATCAACAAAAATCAAATTAATATCTTCATCAATAGAATGGTCACAAAAAAACTTACTAATATTTTGATACATATAATGGTAATCAGAATTAGCATCTTCATTTTTGCAAAGTATATAAGAACGATTAAATTTCTTAACATTAATTCCATCAACAAAAATCATGCCTCTGCCAACGACTTCTTTAGTTGCTGATTGAAACGAATTATCGAATATTGCAAACCTTGAACAATCAATATTTAATATATTTTTTAAAGATTGGAGAATATCATTGGTTTTTGTTTTATCTTTTATTTTCTTTATTTTATTGCTTAAATCATTCTTAGCATTAGCATTAGCTAAATCAAGTAATTTAGAATTTATACTATAATTCTTTTTAATAATCGAATTTCTAATTTCTTTATTAAAAGGCTGATTTTTATATTTATCATCAATAATTATTTGATCAGGAATAAGATTGTTTTTATAAAAATTTTCTATAAATTCAAATACCAATTCTTCTTCATTTTTTTCAAAACAAAATTGAAAGTCTTGGCGATTATTTAACAATGAATAACGATATTGTAAAATAGAAGCAAACAAAATATTATCATATAAATATACGCCCCATACATCAATAGATTTTTTTGTCTTTAATCTAATGTTTTGGATATTATTCTTTTCGTTTATAAAATCAAGAATTTTTTTAAGTTCTTCCGCCCTTCTAAAATCAAGTTGTAAGGAGGCACTTCTAATTTTACTAATTAATTCTTGTTTAAATTCTTTATTAAATTTTATTATTTCCTTTGCTTTTGCGAATCTCTTATCTACCTCTACCGGAGTCATTTTTTTAATAATTAATCCTTCTTGCGTTTTTAATAAATGGACTAAATATTTAATTAATAGACGTGTTTTTTCACCATCTACAACCGGACCATAATAAATAATATCATCACGTTTTTTATATTCATTTTTAAGTTGTATATCAATACTATTGGTTTTTTTTATAATACAAATATAAGGATAATTATTATGAGAGGGGAGCATTACATTATATTTAGGTTTATATCTATTAATACTAGCTCGTTCAAACATCAAGGCCTCCGATTCCTTATCAAAAACGGTTGTATCAAAAGAAGCAATATGTTTTAACATTGCACTAGTTTTAAATGAATTATGAACATTTTTGTCAAAATATTGTGACATCCGTGATTTTAGGTTTTTGGCTTTGCCCACATAAATAACATTGCCATCTTTATCTTTTCAAAAATAAACACCAGGTTTTGTTGAAACGTCTTTAATTAATTCTTTATCAATCATTAGTTATTTCATATTTTCTTCAAGAGTATGAATAATAATATCTAATCTTCTAAATGGATCGATATCAAAATCATTAAGGGTTATTTCATAGGCAATATCTTCAAATACACCAAACTTAGGTTTTTCGATTGTTTTATCTAACTTTAAATTAATGTACTTAATTGGCTTTTTATCTAATAAGAAATCAATATTAAATTTATAAAGTGGTTTAATATCTTTAATAATTTCTACCCCTTCAATTTTATTTTCTATAGCATGATAATAAAAAATACTATTTAATGAATTTTTTCTACCAAACGAAATTAACAAAGCATATTTTTTATCATGAATTTTAATACCTAAAACTGCATAAGGGTCAACCAAATAATTCTTAAATTTTTGGTCATCCAATATCAATGCAACATACGGATGCGAAAGATGAATTATTTTTTCAAATTCTTCATCGGAAATTTCATACAAAATAGCATTATCAACCAACGGAAATAATTCTGTTTGTTGTTCTAACGTGATAAAAGCTTTTAAATTTTGCTCATTTTCATTAGGCGAAGTCGAAAATCCCATGTCATCGGTTGCTAGATAATATTTACCAAATTCTAATTTAGTATACACATATACGTTTTCGATAATTTCGTTTGTATCAGTGGCAATAACATTGGCCTGAAATCTTTGATATTGCGGAAACATTTCTCATCTATCAATCATAAATAATTCATCCTTTGTTATTTCAAAAAGAGTGCCTTTAACTTGATGGGCAATATCTTTTTTTAATAAAAAATATGCAGTTTCATCAACACACTTAGCATAGCCATTTAATAAAGCGGGTCTTCTTACGCAATCAGGCGACAATAAATTTTTATAGAACAATTCATCTTGAATAGTTCCATATGAAAATAAATAAATTTTGTTGTCTTTTTCCATTTTTACTCCTTAAACATAAACAAATTTTAGGCAGATATTATTAATTATATTTAATATTATTTTTTTAAGCCCATTTTAGCTTGTAATATTTAAAAATTTCCTAATTTTGAGCCTCTTTCTTTTTTTTTTTTTTTTTTATCTAAAATATTAAATTAATATAAAAACCTATACAAAAAATATTTTATTGAGGTGTTTTTGAAAAAAACAAATAGAAGAAAAAAATTTGG
>NZ_JBSQBB010000001.1:0-86806 GCF_053851635.1 Mycoplasma sp. 2575 | reverse complement strand
AGATTAAAAATAATGCAAATCGCAGTTCATGAGAAACGTACGATCTCATAAAAAATGCGCTTATGAAAGAAAAAATTCTTTTATTTTAACTTAATAAACTCCATAAAAATGGAATTTTATTTTTTTATACTTAAAGTGGAAAACACGGGAATAACCTTAATTATAATTAAAAAACGTCTTGTATGTATTCAACATAAAAGACGTTTTTATTTATTTTCTTCTTAATTTTTTCAACGCATTAATTGCAGCATTGGTTTCGGCTTCTTTTTTAGATTTACCATAACCCTCGCCATATCTTTGAGATTCATGCAATACAATAGAACCGAATTCATTGTTAGGAAGCATTTCAGTAACATACTCAATTCTAGAATGACTAAATTGTTGTAATAATTCTTGCAACTCGCTTTTAGGATGCACATGGGTTTTGTTACATTGCGAATTAAATGATTCCCATAATGTTAGGTCAGTAATTTTCTTGACCCCCTCAATACCATAAACCAAATATATAGCACCTATAAATGCTTCATAAAGATTAGATTTTGTTTTGATATTAGTTCCATTGGAAAATGCAGAATTACCATATCTTAATCATTTAAATAATGAGTACTTTTCAACAATTTTGGCAAGGTTATTTTTATCTACTATACTACTTCTTAATTTACTTGCTAAACCTGCCTCATATTGCGGAAATTTATTGGCAATTCAACTTGTTACAACAAATTGTAATACACCATCTCCAATGAATTCAAGATATTCATTATGAGGTCTTGTCTTATGTTCATTCGTAAAAGATTTATGTGTAAATGCGGTTATTAAAATAAACAAATGTTCATCACTTAATTCTTTTGTTTTTACTCCTAATTGTTTTAAAAAGGGCAAGACATTATCTAGGATTTTTAAATCACTACCATTAAATTTCATTATTTTCAATATCCCCCAATTGCTTTGAAAGGTTCTTTATAAAATCTTCCTTTTCTAGCAAAAGCTTAATTTGGTTTAATGCGTTTTCAAATGCTAATTCATCAGAACCACCGTGAGCTTTAACAACAATTTTTTCTAAACCAATTATATATGCACCGCCAATATTTCGGTAGTCAAATTTTTCTTTAAATTTTTTCAAATCATTTTTTAAAAAAAGACCCGCTATCTTTGTTTTTATATTTTTATAAATTATTTTCTTGAGAAGTTTCCCAAAATTAATAAATGAAGATTCAAGAGTTTTTAGAAATATATTTCCTTGTTGTCCTTCAGCTAAAATAATATCAACCTTTCCGGCAATAGCATCGTTAGGCTCAATAAATCCATAAAAATTAATTTTCTTATTTTCCTTTAATAGCGTGTAAGCGTTTTTGATATTTTGGCTGCCCTTATATTCCTCAGCGCCAACATTTAACAATCCAATACTTGGGTTAAATTTTTTAAAAATTAATTCAAAATATTTACTAGCTACAATAGCTCAGTTGTTAATATATTGAGCTGGTGTATCAATATTTGCGCCGGCATCTAATAACAGGGAAAAATGGTCAGACATTGTAGGCAATATGGGCATAAAAGCAGGTCTAAAAACGTTTGGTAATCTTTTTGTTTTTAGGGTTGCTAATGAAATAAAAGACCCGCTATCACCGCTGCTCAAGATTGCATCAAAATCATTCTCATTTAAATAATTAAAAGCATCCAACATTGATGATGGATTTTTTAAAACGTCTCTTATCGAAGAATTGATGGTTGCTAAATTGGGCGAATCAATAATTATAAAATCTTCTTTTTTTATTAAATAAGTATTGTTTTTAATTTCTTTTTCAATAAGTTTTTTATCGCCAACTAAGGCAATTTGATAATCCTTATTTTTACTCATAAAGGCCAATGCGCCTTGGATTGCTTCTTTATAACCATTATCATTATTCATTACATCGAAAACTATTTTTTTCATTTCAATTCTCCTATTCCGCTGAAATTAAATAAGGATAAATACTTTGACCACCATTGTGTATTTCGATATCTACATCAAAATTTATTTCAATATAATTTTGTAATTCATCTATATCTGACTCAGTAACATCTTGGCCATAAAAAATGTTAACTAATTGCGTTTCGGGAGTAATTAATTCATGAAGTAATTTTATTGCTGCACCATTAAATGTTGGATCTGTATCTTTCAATCTCCCTTCTTTTATAGCCATAAAATCACCGGCTTTAACCTTAATACCGTTGAGTTTAGTGGTTTTAATTGAAGGAGAAACCTCGCCATAATGAATATTTAAAAGAGCATCATTCATTAGTTGTTGATTATCAGAAACACTATTTTCCTCACTATAGTTAAATAAAATACTTAGCGTTTGGGCCTGTGATTTTGTTGGAATTACTATAATTTCTTTATCTTGCACGATAGTTGAGGCTTGTTGGGCTGAGAGGATAATATTTTTATTATTTGGAAGAATAAAAATAGTTTCAGCTCTTACGGCGTTAATAGCGGATACAATGTCATTTATTGATGGGTTATTAGTTTGCCCACCTTCAACAATATACGAGACACCATTTTCTTTCAAAAGATCAATAATGCCAGTTCCAGAATTGCACGAGATTACAGCGGTCTTTTTTATTGGACCGCAATCATGTTGATTATCGTCACAACATTGATCATTACTATTATTATCATTTTTATTTCTTTTACTATCATTAGCTTGTAAGGTCATATTTTCAATCTTAATTTTTATAAATTGTCCCAAGCTGTTGGCAATATTTAAAACATCACCAGGTCTTGTGACATGAATATGAACCTTTAAAAATGAGTCATCCTGCACAAGAACCATTGAACTACCATGTTTCTCTAATTTCGAAATTAATAAATCCTTTTTGAATTTTTTCTTATTTTTTAATTCGACAATAAACTCGGTGCAATAACCAAACTCACCATCAAAAACTTCATTATCAGATATAAATTTATTTACCTCAGTTTGTTTTTCCAAAAGCGTAATAGGTTGACCTTGAAAGTATAAATGCATTCCCTCAAGAATAGCATACAAACCTTCACCGCCTGAATCAGTAACCTCAACTTCTTTTAAAACCGGTAATAGATCAGGTGTATGATCGCAACTTATTCTAGCAAGTTCCACGGCAACACGTGAAACGTCAGTAATATCACTATCAATAAGATTTTTTTCTTTTAACCCTTCTGATGTTTGTCTGATAACAGTTAATATTGTCCCCTCAACAGGTTTTAAAACAGCTTTGTAAGCGTATTTATAAGCTTCCTCAAACCCTTTTACCAAATCATAAGAATTTATCTCTTTTTTATCCTTGAAAGCAACTGCGAAACCTTTAAAAATTTGGCTTAAAATTACCCCAGAGTTACCTCTGGCGGAAAATAATAATGATTGACCTATTTGACTGGAAATATCAGAAATATTGCTAAATTCATCTGCCTTAATATTTTCAACTGCAATAATTGTTGATGTCATATTCGACCCTGTATCACCATCAGGAACAGGGAAAACATTCAATGCATTAATAAGATTTTGTTTGTTGCTTAAATTATAAGCACCAGACAAAATAGCGCCCAGCCATTGTTTTCCGTTAATTTTTTTCATTACTTATTCCTTTTATAAAAACACAAAGTTTTGATAATTTTATATTTTCGCTTTTTAGTTTGTAGGTTAAGATTTGGTATATTTCTTCCACTAGGTTTTTTGCATTTAAGTTTATCAAAATTATTAATCCAATAGTTACAGAAATTCCGTTTTTTTGTTTCGGCATCTTTTCCACAACTATTCCCGTATTAGCAAAATTAACCATATTTGTTTCATCCAAAGCCTTAAAATCAACTACGCCAGCAATTGAACCAATTCAGTTCTTAATATCTGTTTCTAATTTTTCTAACATTGAAACCTCTAACATTAATTTTTGATGTAACTTCTTTTTATTGGAAACATATTAGTTAGTTTAGCTACTTCTTTTTTAATAACTGTTTTTAAATTCTCGTTATTCGGATCTCTTAACAACTTATCCATTAGGTTAGCTAAAATGATAAATTCATCTTCGCCAAAACCACGAGAAGTCATGGCGGCCGATCCTAATCTAATGCCGCTAGATACTAATGGTGTTTCTGTATCGTTCGGTATTGAATTCTTATTAACGGTGATATTGCATTCTTGTAATACTCTTGATGCTTCTTTGCCAGTTAAACCATATGTACTTTTAACATCAATCATAAAAAGATGATTTGCTGTTAAACCAGAAATAACTTTCGCTCCTTTATTCATAAAAGTTTGACAAAAAACTTTTGAATTAATCAATAACTGTTTTTGATAATCAATAAATTCAGGTTGAAGCGCTTCATAAAAAGAAACAGCCTTACCGGCAATTTGATGAAACAAGGCTCCCCCTTGGCAACCAGGAAAAACTGCCTTATCGATCTTTTTAGCCAATTCTTCATCATTTGTTAGAATAATTGCACCTCTTGTCCCTCTTAGTGTTTTATGAGTTGTTGTCATAATCACATCGGCATAACCTACTGGTGATGGATGCAATTTTGCTATCACTAACCCCGAGATATGCGATATGTCTGCAAATAAATATGCACCTACTTCATCTGCAATATCTCGAAATCTATCAAATTCTACAATTTGCGAATAGGCTGAGTATCCGCATATAATCATCTTAGGTTTAACCTTTTTAGCTATTTTTAAGACTTCATTAAAGTCTATTACTCCGTTTTCGTCAACTGAATAAGTATATGATTCATAAAAAATTCCGCTAAAAGAGATTTTGTAACCATGAGTCAAATGACCTCCTGAATCAAGAGAAAGACCTAATACTCTATCGCCCGGTTTTAACAAGGCCATGTAAACAGCGGCGTTAGCAACTGATCCTGAATATGGTTGAACATTTGCAAATTTAGTACCAAAGAGTTTTTTTGCCCTTTCCTGTGCTAATGTTTCAATTTGGTCAATAAATTCGCAACCTCCATAGTATCTTTTATTAGGGTATCCTTCACCATATTTATTTGTCAAACACGATCCAACAGCATTTAGTACTTGCTCAGAAACGTAATTTTCTGAGGCAATTAATTCAATATGGTCAGTTTGTCTCTTTGACTCATTATTGATTATTTCTGCAACTTCTTTATCAATTAGCGAAATTTTTTTATACATATAATCTCCTTGGAAAGTAAATATTTTATTTTGGCTTAATTTAAAACTAATTTAGATATAAAATAAAAAACTAAACTTATTTAGTCTAGTAATGTTCTTTTTGCTCTTTCTTCTTGTTCAAACTGTAATTTTTGTTTTTCTTTTTTCTTTTTTTCAATATGTTTAAACACAAGCAATATTGGTAACGATAAAAATGCAAGACCAACAGCTGGCATGACTCTGTAAGGCCACTCTTCAACGCCTGATGAAACTAAGAACGAAGCCATAGCAATTGCGAATGGAACTAAAAAAACGAATGAACTACTGCTATAAACCTTAAATTTAAAAACTATTAAAGAAACAACTGCAGTTTGAATAATAACAATACCAATAGCAATAGGCAAGAGCATAGACCATCTTTCCATTTTTTTTGTTATTTCAAATGCCCATCCATCTCGGCCGAGCAAAATAAATAAAATAAATGAAGGAATTGCTATTAAGAATAAACCAGTTAAAGCTATCTTTCAAGAGCTAGATAATGCTTTTCTTTGCTTTTGAACCTCAAGTGTTCTATAGTTATTAATGTTAATTTTTTTATTTTTTCATTTTTTATTATTGGACATATTGGTACCTCAATACTAATAAAGCTTTATTTTTATTAATTTTATCAAAATTAAAAAAATATTTAACTATAAGGCTTTTTACAATAAACTTACACTTCTTTTAAAAACTAATTTTATATGTTTTAAGGATTAATTTTTATTCTTATTTTTACTCTTAAAACTTTAATAAAAATTACTAACAAACTTGTATTGTAAAATGAATAATCGTGCTTAAAATAAAATGAAAACAATTTATTAATTCATTATAAATTTATTATCAAAAATGGCTTTTATAACAACAACATTGAAAAAAATATTTTTTGCTAAGCCTTTTTAAAAATAGTTATTATAATAATTTATATTATTATTTTTAAGTCTTCATTGAAAAACGGAAAGGAAAATAATGAAATTAATTCAAGTTGAATCACATGGTTTTAAATCCTTTGCTGATAAGGTCACATTAAAATTCGACGGCGGTGTTGTTGCAATTATTGGACCAAATGGCTCAGGTAAATCAAACATTAATGATGCTATCAGATGAGTTTTAGGTGAAACTAGTTCAAAAGTTTTACGTGGTGACAATATGGAGGACGTAATTTTTGCGGGTTCAAAAACGGAAAAGGAAATGAATCGCGCAGAAGTCATACTTACTTTTGATAATCGTGATCGTGCCGCTAATATTCCCCATGATTTTTTTACAATTTCTCGTGTCTTAAATAGAGGAAAGGGCGCTAATGAGTACTATATAAATGGCGAAGTAGCAAGACAAAAGGACATTAAAGAAATTGCTATGCAAAGTGGCATTTCAAAATCATCATTAGCAATTATAGGACAAGGAACTATTTCTGATATCGCTGAGGCAACACCTGAAAGAAGAAGAGAAATTTTTGAGGAAGCATCTGGAACATCGATGTATCGCTCAAAAAAACAAGAAGCATTGCGCAAATTAGAAAGAACGCAAGAAGCCTTAGATCAAATAGCAATTGTTGTACAGGAATTAGAAAAACAAATAAAACCATTACAAAAACAGGCTGAGAAAGCAAAGAAATATAAAATAATGAGCGAACAACTTAAAGAAGTTGAAGTCTCATTGTTAGTTCACGATTTTATGGCTCATTCAGAAAAGTTAGATGAACTAAACGCTAATTCAATGATTTATAGTCAAAAAAAAGAGGATCTTGAAATAAAAATCAAACTTTACAATGATATAACAAAGCAAAAAAACGATCTTATGATCGAACTCGATGCTGCGATTATTAATCTAACTTCTCGCATTGATGAAATAAGTAGAGAAATTAATGATTTAGAAATAAGATCTGCTAGGGAATCAAAACAACGTGAAATGCTTATTAGTGGAAGTATTGAAGCAAACGTAGAGCAAAAAAGAGAAGCCCTAAAAGACGAATTAAGTAGCCTAAATACAAAAATTTCACTTTCTAAAAATTTTATTAAACAACAAAAAGAAAAAATCAACACCATTAATCAATCTATCTTAAATATTTCAGCTCAAAAAAATGACCTTAAAAGAGAACTGGATAACGACAAAGAAAAGCTACAAAAAATAAATTCAAAATTAGATTATATTCATGAAGTAAAGCAAAGCAAAAGCAATTTACAAAAAGGGACAAAAAATATTGTTGAAAACTCACATTTATTTAAAGGATATAAGGCTCTAGTTTCAGAAATTATAAGCGTTGATGCTAAATTTGGCCTTGCTATTGAAACAATTCTAGCAGGAGCCTTACAACATATAGTTGTTGATAATTCTGAAACAGCTGTTAAGGCTATTGAATTCCTAAAAGAAAATAATGGTGGTAGAGCAACTTTCATTCCATTAGCGTCCATAAATCCTAAATACGTTTCAGAACACCATATTGTTGTAGCCCAAACTCAAAAAGGATTTTTAGGTATTGCATCAGAGTTGGTTTATACTGAACGTGAGTTTGATATTTTAAGAAAATTTTTATTAGGCAATATCTTGATTGCGGATAATATTGAAAATGCTAATAGATTATCACAGCTACTTGAAAAACGCTATATGGTTGTCACTCTCGAAGGAGACATAATTAGAGTTGGCGGTGTTTTAAGTGGGGGGCAAAAAAGCGACAACATATCAGCATTTGGTCTTGATGAGCAAATAAAAAAGATTGAATCACTGAAACCAGAACTGTTAAAAATAATTTCTGAACGACAAACAAAATTAAATGATCTAGAACAAGAAATTCAAAAATTACTTAGTTTATTCTCAAACTTAAGCCTTAATCTATCAAAACAAGAGCTTATACAAAACGATGATTTGGCAAAATTTGATGAATTAAGAATTCAATATGAAAATATATCAAAAGAAAAAATAGAAGAGCTAGAGACTGTTAACATTGCATATGAAATTCAAAAACTAGTACTTGAAAGAAGCCATCTTTTAACAAACAAAACTTCTCAAAATGAATTATTACAAGTTGCTAAAAAAGAGTTTGCAGAAGCAAACGCAAAACAAAGCGCGGCTAATAATGATTTAAATAAACTCATTAGTGAAAATGCTATCCAAATAGCAGAAAAAGCAAAATCAGAAGCAGCTATTAATTATGCAAAACAAAGACTTTCAGAACAATATAATATGCTTTTTGAGACAGCAAAAGAGTTTTATATAGCAGATTTAGATTTCGAAATAGCAAGAAAAATTGTTTCTGATTTAAAAAATGATATAAAAGATCTTGGCCATGTAAGTTTGGACTCAATCGAACAACTCAAAGAAACAGAGGATAGATACGATGAAGTCAAAAAGCAGGAAAGAGATATTGTTGAAGCAAAAACAACAATTGAAGAAGTTATTAGTGAAATGGATAAGATAATAATCGAAAGAATAACTAACACCGTTGATCTTGCAAATAAGGAAATAAAGTTTGTTTTCTCAAAAATGTTCGGTGGTGGAATGGCAGAAATTAGATACACAGATCCAGAGAATCTTCTAGATAGTGGAATTGATGTTGTGGCACAGCCGCCTGGCAAATCTATCAAAAATTTAAAACTTTTTTCTGGCGGTGAGAAAGCACTTATTGCAATTTCTTTATTGTTCTCGCTATTAAAAGCAAAGCCATTGCCATTATGTATATTAGATGAAGTAGAAGCTGCACTTGATGAAGCAAATGTAATCCGTTTTGCAGAATTCTTACAAAATCTTAAAGAAAAAACACAATTTATCGTTATCACTCATCGCCAAGGCACAATGGAAAGGGTTGATAAGCTTTATGGTGCAACAATGCAAAAAAGAGGTGTTACAACTTTCTTTAGCGTAAACTTAGCTGAAGCATCAAGATTAATTGAAAAGAATTAAATTAAAGCAATTAAAAAATGATGCAATATAGGTTTGTTATGTACAAAAATAGCAAGATAAAAAAGTAGACATTCCTCCTATGAGGGTGTCTACTTTTTCCTATGTTTTCTAATTAAATCTTAAACTTTTTGTGGTTTTTTAACTAAAACAAGTTTATATTGATTTTTCGGTACCGTAGATAATTTTTATTTATTTTTATTTTGCGTTTTAGGTGTTTTTAGAAATTCAAGATGACCAACACCTGTTCGATGAAGAAATGTATATTTTATTAAAAATTCATCTGTTTCTTTATTGTCAAACGTTATTTTGGTTAAAAGAAAAATTCCTGGTTTAGTTTGGTTTTTGTATTTATGAACTCAAGCCTTAAATTCCAAAATATAATTTTTATTTCTATCTCATCTTGTATTTTTTTCTTTTGGGTCAAAAATATTTGTAAAATGTTTATCTTTATATTGAGCATAAAAGGCAGCTTCTGTTTGTTTTTTTGTTTCAGGTTTTTTTAGCATTTCAATAACTTGATCTTCAGTGTACATGGTTGTTTCTAATTTTGTTTTATCTATTTTTATTAGATTAGCACCATTTTTTAGCTCATCAATAAATGTTCACAATTGTGTTAATGCAATATTGTAATCGTGCATTTTATGAATATCTAAATTTGTTGACAAGGTATAGTAAGCATCATTTTGGTTTTGTAACCAAGTTTTATATGTGATTTTTTCTCCTAATTTTTTAATAGCGTTTTTACGATATTGAATTAATTTGTCAAAATCTCCGTGAGTGATTTTTCTTTCATCTATTTGTTGTTTGGTTATAAATTTATTTTGTTGAAAAAGTGGAAATTTTTCTCCGAATTCTTTAAGATCTGCAAAACTAAATAGCAAAATGTTTAACGTTCTAAAATAGTTATTAACATCTTTTTTGTCTTGTAATAATTGTCTTATCGTTCTTTTTGATGGATCAATTTGTTTATAATAGTTATTTATGCTATTTTTAATGTCATTAGCAGCGACACCGTTAGACGTAAATAAAGACTCATCATAAATATTATTTATCTTTTGTCATTCTTTATTTATATATTCTTCAAAAGTATCTAAAATTTGTTTTTGCTTTTGTTTTTCAAATGAAGATATTAAAACCTTACTATATTTTTCACTCAAATATGTTTTACTGTTATTTTTTAAAGCAAAAACTATCTCGTCTGCTAATGAGTTTAAATGTTTTTGTTTGTTTTCATCTACCTTAATCTTATTGACATTAATATCTTTATTAAAGATGTATTCCTGTCCTTCTAATGAAAAAGAAAATCTAATTCCTTCTTCCTCTTTTGAGGGGTCGTATTTTTGATATAGATATTGATTATAATAATTATTAACTATCTTTTGGATCTGTTCATTTGAAGGCTCATTATAATCAAAAATAATATCTGGAGCAATGTTTTTGAAAGCATTCTCGTCTAACTTTATAGATGGTTTATGAGGTTTTTTATCATCTGTTGAAGGATTTGTTTGTTTTTGTGAATTTTGTTTTCCTATTTGTCTATTAAAATCTTCTTCTGTAATCGATTTATCGATAGAAGGCTTATTTAATTCTTCTTTATCAAAACCTAACAGTTCAATTGATGAAGGTGTTTTTGGGGTGTCTTTTTTGGTTTTTGAGAATCTTGCGGATTAACTGGATTTGATGGGTTATTTGGTTTATTTGGTTCTTTTTTTGTAGCGCAAGATATTGTCATAATAGGAACTAATAATGCAGATGAAGTTCCTAAAAGAAAAAGTTTAGATTTTTTTGTCATCTTATTACTCCTTAATATAAAAAATATTTATTGTAATATTATATATGTGTGTGTTGCATTTTTATGCAATTTTGATACGTAAGACATAACAAATAAAAACAATTCACTTTTTAAAAAGATTTTAAAGTCAATAATCAATTATTAAAAATATATTCTTATCTATATTTTTGCAACAAAAACCAATATTTATTGAAGCTATTTCTATGATTTACTTTGCGTTAATATTTTTTTTAAAAATTAATAAAAATAAAAAAAGACTTGAATTTCAATAAAACTTTCAAGTCTTTTGTTTCATCAGGTTTTTTAATTTTCTTATTAATTTTTAAATTTAATAAAAAGTAACTACTTTTTTAAGGGTATATTTTTTAAGGGTAATGGTGGTATAATTAAATATATATTTTTTACATTATAGAGGTATATATGTACGGTCTTGTTTTTTATCTAAAAAAAGAATTATTAATTAGAGAATATGGAGTCGGCGAGGAAAATTATAAACAAGCATATGAAGAAATAAGGGATATTTTAAGACACTATGGTTTTCACTGATTGTCAAACAGCTTTTATTTCTCGCGTTCAATAAATAATTTATTACAAATTACAAAAGCCTTACAACATATAAAAACTATTCCTTGATTTAAAAAATCACTAGTTTCGCTTCATGTTTTTAAAATGGAAGACTTATCAAACTTTACTGAATATATAATTGATGAAAAGTAAGTTTTTGACTTACTTTTTTAAATTTAAATTTTATTAAGATTTCTTTTCTAGTAAAACTAGAGTTTCAATATGTTGAGTTTGTGGAAACATATCGTAAGGCTGTACTTCTATTAATTCATATCCGAAACTTGTTATATTCTGTAGATCACGAACTAATGTTTTAGGCTCACAACTTAAATATATTATTTTCTTAATATCAGAATCCTTAATTGATTTAATAGTTTCTGAATCTAAACCTTCTCGAGGCGGATCAAAAATCACTAGATCAATTTTTTCTTTATTTAAAATAAGCCACTTATTTGCATCATCATTTATTACTTCGATATTAGAAATTTTATTTTCTTTAATATTTTCAATAGCCATTAATGATGATTTTTTGTTTATCTCAACCGAATAAACCTTACGACATTTATGCGCAATAAAGCAAGCGATTGTACCAACTCCACCAAAAGCATCCAAAACGTTCAATTCATTACTAGGTATTCAATCACTTATCTTTTTATATATATTATTCATAACTGTTTCGTTTATTTGATAAAAAGTATCATTAACAACATTAAACACTAATTTTCCAAGTTCATATTTTATACCATTATGATTTAGCAAATTAATCCACTTATTAGAAGTTGTATTAAAGAAAGTTACTTTATAGCTTAGATTGTCCTTTAATAAGGCTTCAAATAATTTTATATTTTCAGGACTTAAATCTTCCTTAATATGAAGAATTATTTCAATACAACAAAATGAGCTTTTTGGCGATCTTAAAGTAATTTTAAATGGTTTAACCTGAAATATAAGATTTTTAAAATCTTTTTCAAAATCTGTTTTTGGACTAATTAGCACTTTTTTATAAAATTCCCTAATTGCAACAACCGCAAGTTCCATTTCTGTTTGCTCAACTAGATCATGGCTATATTTTTTAAAAAAACCTATTTTTGGACCTTTTTCATCATATTTTATTTGCAACGAAATTTTATTGCGGTAAAACCATTGGCAATTTGATTCAAGTATAGGTAAAACTTTTGTGTAATTTAAATTTCTTTCAAATAAATTCTTAATAATATATTGCTTAAATTTTAACTGGTTTTCATAATTAATCCCAGCTAGTGGAGTAGAACCTGTTTCATACAATAAAACTCTTGAAGGTTCCATTTTTTCTCTCAATAATGAACAAGTTCTATATTTTTTTACTTTTGCAAAACAACATTTTTTAGAGCAATATGTTATTTCGATATCGACTTCTTCATCAGGCAGTAAATTATAAACAAATATAGGAACTTTAAAATCTCTTATTATCCCTAAACCTTCATATGAAAGACCTAAATAAAAGGGTTTTGATTCATTTTTAACCCATTTCAATATTTGGCCTTCTTTTAGTTCGACTTTTCTACTATAACCCATTTTTCACCTTTTTTTTACTTTCCTAAACAAAATTTATTAAACATATTATCCAATAGAGATTCGTTATCATGCTCTTTGTTTAAAATTTCTCTAAGTAGTGACCATGCTTTATTAATATCGAGTATTACAATCTCAGGGCCGAAACCTTTATCCATGCTTAAAATCGCATTATTTAATTCAATATAGCATTGCTTTAACAAACCTAATCTTCTAGTATTATAAATTAATTCCCTGTCATTATAATCAAGATTTAAATAGTTTTTTACCAAACTATTCTTTAACTCTCAAATATTTTTATTTTTTGCTGATGTTAATATATAATCAGATGAAACTTTATCATTTAATAAATCACTTTTATTCAATACTGGAATATATATTTTTCCTTTTGACATTTCTTTTATTAATTCATCTTCTTTGTTTTCTTTTTGACCTGGGTTAAATAAATGGACAATAATTTTTGCTTCTTTAATTGCGTTTAATGAACGATCTATTCCGATTGATTCTATTTTATCTTGAGTTTTTCTAATTCCTGCAGTATCTATTATTTTAAAAGGAATTCCATTTATTTCATAATCGCCTTCAATAATATCTCTTGTTGTTCCTTCGATATCTGTAACAATTGCTTTTTCTTTATTTAATAATAAATTTAAAATTGAAGATTTCCCGGTATTAGGTCTTCCGACGATAGCCACTTTTATTCCATTATATACATCAGTTGCAAATTCTGATTTTTTTATTATTATTTCAATATATTGTTTTAAATTTGTTATTAACTTTAAAAGTTTTGTTTTATCCATTTGTTCAATATCATTATATTCTGAGTAGTCAATATTTATTTCTATAATTGAAATAATATTAATTAGTTGTTCTTCTAATTTATTAATTAATTCATTATCTTTATCTTCAAATTGATTAATAGCAATTTCTGCTTGTATATTAGTTTTTGCATGTATAAGAGAATTTATTGCTTCTGCTTTTTCAAGACTAATTTTGCCATTTATGAATGCTCGTCTTGTAAACTCACCGCGAGTTGCTAATCTTGCTCCATTTGAAATTATTAAATTTAAAATTTTATTCGTGACAATTATCCCACCATGAGCATTTATTTCGATTGTATCTTCTCCTACATAGTTTTTATTACCGATAAAAAAACTAACTAATACTTCATCTATTTTTTTGTTAGTTATTGGATCTATTATAAATCCATAAGTTATTGTTTTATCTTTCCCGATTTTTCCTGTATAAATTTTTTTAATTATACTTATTGCCTCAGGTCCTGATATTCTTATAATTGATATCGCTTGATTAATATTGCCAGAAGAAATAGCTGCTATAGTATCATTGTAATAATTAATATTCATAGAATTTTAATTATATTAAAATTATTATAAAATAATTTAAAATAAAAAAATATATGTTTATTCTTTTGTTTAATTAATAATAAAAATAATAAATGTCGATAAGTCGAAAAAAATAAAAAAACCTTAATTTTAAAAGAAAAAAAGTTTTTTTAGTGTCAATTGTTTTGTTTTTTATTTGCTATTTAATAACATTTCTATTCTTTGTTACTTTATTGCTAAAAAACAGAATTATTTTTTTAAAAAGCATTTTGTTAATTAATGCTATACTAATATAAGCAATGTGAAAAAAATGTAAATATTTTTTGTATGTTTTTTTGATAATAAGTATTATGCTATTTATCTTAAGTTTTTCGATTATGTTGCCAATAATTATTAAACCTTTTTACTATTATCATTTATCTAATCTGGATTATAAAAATATCAAATTTAATAATGGCGAACTAAATTATGATCAACTTAAATTAGCATATAACGAACTTTTTGATTATTTAGTTTTATTTAAGAAATTTGGAACTGGGAAATTAGATTATTCATCTTTAGGGATGGCGCATTTCGCAGATGTGAAAAGACTGATTTTAATAGATTTTATTATTTTGGTTTTTTCTTTATTTACAATTCTTTTAGTTTTTTTAATATCAAAATTTGCAAAAATAAGAATAAAAATTATTAAATCTTGTTTTATTGCTTCGACAATTTTACTAGGGGTGCTGATTATTGTTATAGGGTTGGTAATTAGTAATTATGATGTTGCCTTCCGTAAGTTTCATGAATTATTTTTTGCTGGTAAAACAAATTGAATATTTGAACCTTCAAAAGATGAAATTATTAAAATTTTACCTTCTACTTTTTTTAAGAACAGTGCTATTTTTATAGCATCAGTAATTATTTTTTGAATTTCTCTTTTTATTTTTTTACAATTAATTTTATTTTTAAAACGAAAAAGAAAACAATCCGTTTTGTTACATTAAAAAAACCTCCTTCTTTTTTAAAATACAAGAAGGAGGTTTTAATTATCAAATTTTTACTCTTTTTTTCGGGCTTAGGAACATTTGGTCAGACTCTGATATTTTAAAAGTCTTATAAAAATCGTCAGAGTTTTGTACCTGAATGTTTGTTCTCAATATAGCAGGAGCATGAACATCAGAAGCTAATAGTAATTTTTGAAGTTCAGGTCTTTGTTTAGATCTTCAGGTGATAGCATAGTTTATGTAAAAATGTTTTGGGTTGTAATCTTTTTCGCTTTTTGCTGCTTCAAGGGCACATGATAACCCACCTGCATCTGCGATGTTTTCAGATACTGTTAATCTTCCGTCACATTTACCAACTTCTGTTTTTTTATTATCAAATAATTTAACCATTTTTTCAGCCCTTTTGTTAAATTCTTTTTTATCATCTTCGGTTCACCAATTCACCATATTACCTACTTCATCAAAGTTAGCCCCATTATTATCAAAGGCATGTGATATTTCATGAGCAATAACTGCCCCTATACCACCGTAGTTTGAAGAAGAGGATTGTTTTGAACTATAAAATGGAGATTGTAAAATGCCTGCTGGGAAAACTATTTTATTACTTGAAGGGTTATAATAAGCATTAATTATAGCTGGAGACATTGACCAAAGATTAATATCTTTCTTTTTACCATATTCAGCAAATTTCGCTTTTTGAACAGCCATTGTGAAATTAAGGGCATTTGTTATTAGATCATCATAGCCATTATACTTTTGAACAATAAATTCCTTATAAAAATCTTCAATAATTTCTGGGTAGCCTACATAAACGCCGATTTTAGAAAGTTTTAATATAGCTTTGTCTTTTGTTTGTTTTGAAAGTCAGGTGTTTTCTTTTAGGCGGTCCTCGTATATTTTAACCATTTTATGAATCATTTGCTCGACATTCTTTTTGTTTTGGGGGCCAAAATAAGTTTCACCGTAATATTTGCCAAAAGGCATAGAAAAAACATTATCAACAACAAATTTTACGGCTATTTTTTTCTTGCTAAAAGGTTTTCTTTGACCACTTAAAGCTCTTGAAAATTCCCCAGAAATTACTAAGCTTTCATAATCTAATAAGCGAGATAATTCAATTAATGATGAAATATATAGAAAAGCTTTATAAAGTTCAAAATTTTCTTTTGTTAATAATTTCGAATAATTGTCAACTAAATCTTTCGAAACACAAATAACTTCACTAATGCTATCATTGATTAACGAATTTAAAATATTAGATAAATTTATTTCTTTTATTTTTTTATTGAAATCGTCAACTTTTCTAGGGTGATAAATGTTAGTTATAATTGCTCATTCTTGCGCTGAAAGAATATATTTTGATGCCTCGTTATCTCATAGGAGAGCTTTGTTAACTAAATCATTTGCTCATTTTTCATCATTATTTACTTTTAACAGCATTTTTTTAACCATATTAACTCAAATTCTATAAAATGAGTTCTTTTTTTCTTCATCATTATAATAACTTTTTTCTGGAAGGATAACAGAAGGGGTCGAAACAAAAAGGGTTTGTTTTTCGTGGTTTTTAAAATCTGTGTGTATAAAAAAAGGAATAGGAACTTCAAAATTTCTTAAGCATAAGCTAGTGTAGTTATTTTCAATATCATTTCATGATTGATATGACTCTATTTCTTTTAGTATTGGAATAATAGGCTTTATTGAGTGTTTTTTTCTATCGTTTCAATTATTAACTAAATTATAAAATTTAACCATTTCTAGAAGAATTTTATTTTCAGTTATTTCGGATGAGTCGACTGATCATTTTGTTATAAGTTTAGTTTTTAATCTTGTTAAACTTTCATCTAATCTTTCAAACGTGCCGACTGAGGTTTTGTTATCAGCAATTTTATGCTTATTTAATCATTCTCCATTAATTGCCTCAAAAAAATTTTCTTTAATCTTAGCTTTATTCATAATTTACCTTTCAAATTTAATGTTATTTTTTTCTTTCGCTTGAGTAAAACATTTTAATTTTTTTGTTAAATAAAACTTTTTTATAGTTTTTGAAATCTAAATTCTCAAAAACAATTGAGATTTTTAAATGCTCTGCCTTTTTGAGTATAAGACCAATATATAACATTGTTTCTGGGTTATTAAGCATTTTGGTAAGCGACTTATCAAATCATATAATTCCCACTCATTTACCAATTAGTGAAATAATATCATTATTGATTTCGGTTAATTTTATTCCTATAGCCGCCTTTGGATAGTTTTCTTTAATTTGTTCTATTTTTTTCTTAACTCTTAACATACTTTTTTTTGAATTAAGTGAAACTAATTGAACAAAGGAACGATCAATTTTAATAGAATTTTCAATACTTTTATTATCAATATAATTAAAAATAAAATCTTGTATATTTAAAACTTTTCCATGAATATCTTGTGATTTGATGTTTTCATATATTTGCATAAAAAAATTTTTATAAATGTCTAAGGAAGCTATGATATTTTCATCTTTTATATTTAAAATTTCAAATTTTCTTTTAACTAATAATAAATTGAGTTTAGTGTTTTCATCGCCAAAATTATTTATAGACACAGTTTTAAAATCAATATTATTGCTTTGTTTTATTTCGTCAAGTGTATATTCATATTTTTCTTTAAAAATTTTAAAATCTTTGTTATCTTCTATGTTATTTGGAATTCAATAATCAACCATAGGTGTAAGTGTTTTGATAAAGTCAAAGACCGTTTCATAATACAATTGATTTTTGTTGGTTAAAAGCTCATTGTTAAATGAAAAAAAGGTAGAGTAAAGATTTTTGTAAAGAGTAGCAGTGTTTGCAAAGATTTTAGTTGCATAGTAAGAATGGCCACTTTGAAATCTATCAGAGGGAAAGACGAAAAAGATCTTATTTCAATCAAGAAAAACTTTGACGCCTTTTATTTGATTATAAACGCAACTATCTTGGAAAAGTTTTATAAAGTTATTAATACTATTAATATTTTTTATGTTTAAAATAAAACCACATGCTATATATTTGCTGTTTGGCGAAAAAAGGTAAGAAATGTTGGTGTTTAAAGCTTCGAAAACTTCATTTTTAATAGTATCGTTTCTGTTTCAATTAACTGTCATAAAAGCTTTTTGATCATTTATAAAATTTATTTCAAAACTAACCTTTGTTTTGTATGTTGAATGCTTGTTATGTGTTGTTTCAAAACTAATAATCGTATTCTCTTTATTTTTTAAAGCACTTAAAAAAAGAAGTTTATATTTTTTTTCTAAAATTTCACATAAGTCATCTAATTTCCTTCATTTATTATTTAGAAGGTTTAATTTTTTTATAAATGTGGGTTCATTTGAAATGTTGGGAATACCATTCAGATGTTTAATTCTATTTTGTTTCAAATCAATTTCTAAACAGAGGAAACCACTTTCGTTTTTAATATTATTTTGTGTTCTTATTAAAAATAAAATAAATCAAAAAGAAAAAATGAATATTATGGAAGAGAATGCAATAATTCAGATTAGCAAATTAAATTAACTCCTTAGTCATTAAGGTCACCATCTCATTTTTTAATTGAGTGATGCGATTTTTCAAATTGTTTTGTGGTTTTTTGTTGTGGAAAGGTTACAGTAATTATTGAGTCAACCATATCAATAATTTCGCCGCGTCCATAGATTTTATGCATTATATAATCTCCGACAACTAAATGGCTATTGTTTTGGTGATTTTCTTCAGCAATAGAAAAATCATTTGCAAGTGTTACAGAACCATTTTGTTCTTTTATACCTGCCTCTGATAAAAACCTGCTACGTTTAGTAAAACCAGATCTATTAATTGCAAATGAAAGGAAAAGCTTTTTCTTAGCTCTTGTAATTGCAACGTATGCAAGCCGTCTTTCTTCTTCAAGACCTTCAATATTTTCTTCATGTGTATTTGAATTAGTTAAAAATGTAAAATCTTTACTTGGTGAAATAGAAATTGCTCTTTTTAGAGGGAATAAACCTTCAGCAAGCCCACAAATAAAAACATAATCAAATTCTAATCCCTTAGCATTGTGCACTGTCATCAATGAAACAAAACTTGTTGCATCGTTTTCGACGTCTCTATCTGTTATTAGTGTAATTTCTTGTAGATATTCATCTATAGTACCGTGGGAATTGTTTTTTTCCCATAACTCAATAGCATTTATTAAACTTTGAAAATTTTCTTGTTTTGATTCATAATCTTCTTCAGAAATTTTAAATGTATCAAAATAGTTTATTTTTTTATACATAAACTCTTTGAGCGTGCTGCTTATTGAATTAGTTTTTAAGGCTGCTCTCGCTCACCGAATATCATTAATTAGTGAAGCTAATTTTTGAAGTGTAGTTGTTGAAATACTTAAAGTTTCTTGCAGCTCATCAATATGTGCTTCAATTGCATTGAATAATGTTGTACCTTTATTTCTTGCAAATTCAATTAACTTATCAACGGTTACCTCTCCAATTTTTCTTGAAGGTTTATTTATGATACGTAGAAGCATAATTTCACTACCATCATGAATAACTCTTAAGTATGCTAAAGCATCTTTAATTTCTTCACGTTGATAAAATTTGATTGAGCCAAAAAGCTTGTATATTGTACTTTCTCTAATCAAAGCTTCTTCAATTGCTCTTGAGTAGCTATTGGTTCTAAATAAAATAGCAATATTTTTTAATTGCACTCTCGAACGTTTTAATTCTGAAATTTTTCGTGCTATTCACCGGGCTTCAGCTTCTTCGCTATGGCCACAGTAAAATTCAACATCCTCTCCTTCTTCATTTTCTGTATATAGGTTTTTTTCTAGTCTTAATTTATTTTTAATGATTAATTTATTTGCGTAATAAAGAATTTTTTTAGTTGATCGATAATTTTCTTCAAGTTTAATTGTGATAGCATCTGGATAATCTTTGTGAAAATTAATAATTATATTGATATCAGCATTTCTTCAACTATAGATTGTTTGGTCGGGATCTCCTACAATTGTTAATTTATTTGTTGAACAAAGTTTTTGTAGTATTTTGTATTGAATAATGCTTGTGTCTTGAAATTCATCAATTAATAAATAGTCATATCGTTTAGCCCATTTGTTGGCTATATGCTCATATTTTGGGTCATAAAAAAGTTTGTAAACAAAAACTAGTAAGTCATCAAAATCAAGCGCTTTTGATCGTTGCAATCTTTCTTGATAATGCTTGTAAATCAATTCCTTTGTTTCGATAGCTTTTCTTTCTTGTAGAGATAAAGATGTATCAATATTTTCGTTTTCAATATTTAAAAATTCAAATAATGAATTCTTTTTGTTTTGAATGAATGAAATGATTGAACTATAACTGAATTCATTATTAGATATTTCTAATTCATTATAGACTGATTTAAGGATTGCTTTTTGGTCTATTTCGTCAATAATTTGGAAATCGTTTTCATAACCTAGCAAATGAATTTCATATCTTAATATTTTTGCACAAATAGCATGGAAAGTACTTATGACAGGAAGTTGTTCAGGATTATTCACCATTGTGATAACGCGATGTTTCATTTCATTAGCTGCTTTGTTTGAAAAAGTTAGAGCCAAAACGCGTGAAGGTTTTATTCCCAATTCATCAATTAAATATGATATTTTATATGTTAAAACTCTTGTTTTTCCTGAACCAGCACCAGCAATTATACGAAGTGGTCCGTCATTGTATTCTACTGCTTTTCGTTGTTGTTTATTTAGTTTTTCTAGTTCTATCATCTTCACCCCTTATAATTAAATATACTTTATAATTATAACCTAATTAAACCTATTAATATTTAGTAATAAAAAATAGCCTTAATTTTTGGCTATTTTGTGATATTGATTTTAGGAAGTTCACGTTTTTTTGGTTTAATTTTAAACATTAAATTTTCATCTTCAATAATATCTTCATATCTATTTTTTCAAACGGTTTTTGTTCGCGATAATTTATCATTTCAACTTAGTCTTGTTGATGAAATGCCAGAAATAATTAGCAGTATTTGAAGATTTATAGAAATCGTAGCTAGTGCTGTTGGTAATATAACAACAAGCTTTTCAACATTATTTAATTTTCCACCGCGAGCAGCTTTTAAAAATGCATCAGTAGACATTAACATGAAACTCATAAAAACAAAAATTCATAAGAATGCAAATAGTCTTTGCCGATCAAAAATAAATTTGGAAGTTCTTCTTTTTTCTTCATCGGAAAGAATTTTGATTTTACATATTAACATTCCAATTGTTTGGCCTTTTAGTATTGTTGGAATAACAATGTATTCAAATATACATAAAAAAATCATCAATAATAACCAAAGGCGAAAGTATATTTCTTTTAGTGTGGTACTTTGTGTGCGAAATTCAGCTTTTTTGTAATTGAATATTATAAAAGAAGTCGCTACAATTAAAACTATGAAAATAAGAAGATCAATTAATGTAGCTAATAATCTTATTCAAAAATTAGCCTTAACATTTTGCTTTATGGTCATATAAATTTTTTAATAATGTGGTCTCATTTTTTACTAAAACCAGACGTTAAATCATAAAGTTTTTGAATATTAAATTCTTTAAAAAAATGATTTGCTTGGAGTTGCTCTACTCAAAAAGGTCTTAGTATTGAAATTTCTTGAATAAGAGAGTTTTTAATGCTAATTAGTGTTTTTTCATCTAATGGATTTTTATTATGTTTTAATGAGCCGACAATTGCAGCAATATAATAGCAATAATTTAGACATTTAGCCAATTCGAGAGCATTTTTAGTTTCAATATCTATTGTATTGGAGGAATTGAATATATTATTTCAATTGCGAGTCAAGGATTTAGGGTTAAAAATTAATGGATTATCATTATTATTAATGATTCATGTGTCTTCGAAAAAAGCATATGTTTTTGAATAAAGAAGGCTTTGAAAAACAGGATTGGGTGAATATTCTAGATTGAGATCCTTTGTTTTAGGTAAGAAAAAAACTTTCTTTAAAATATTTGTCTTAACAATTGAATTGAACATAAAAGGGCTAGTTAATATAAAAGGTAGTTTATTGGTTTCTAAATTGACTAAACCTAACATTGATAAGTGGGCTGACTTGAATAATAATTTGTTTATTACTTGGTTATATCCGGGAACTTGTATGAAATCTGCTTTTTTGGGCGAAGATTTAATAAAATTGTCAAATCTTTGAATAAACTCATTTTTTAAATTGGCATATGAGTAAAGAATAAACGTATAAGGGGTTTCAATAAGATCTAAAGCTTGTTTTATTACAACATCGAAATGTTGATGGCCCGAATTAAAGATAATTTTTAACCTTTCGCCTAGTTTTGATTGTAGTTTATCAATTTCTATATAATCCTTTTCTTTTGGTCTATCAAAGGTCAAAATGATATTAAAATTTTGTGATTTTTGTTTATAGATATTGTAAAAAATTTCATTTAGAGGTATTTTTACGTTGTAAATAGGAATAATTATAGTTAGATTTTTTTTCATTAATATCCTTGTTACATTTTAATTTGTCCAGCAACTCTTGGGAAGGGGATGACATCCTTAATGTTAGCAATACCTGTCACATACATCACTAGTCTTTCAAAACCAATGCCAAAACCACTTGATGGTGCATATCCAAATCTACGCAAGTCTATGTATCATTGTAAGGGTTCTTGTGAAATTTTTAAGTCATGCATTCTTTGAACAAGTTTGCTATATCTTGATTCTCTTTGACTACCGCCAATTAATTCCCCTATCCCTGGAACTAATAAATCAAAAGCTGCAACAGTTTTGTTGTCATCATTTTGGTACATATAAAAAGCTTTAATATCTTTTGGATAATTTGTAACAGCGACTGGCCCATTTACAATTTTTTCAGAAAGGAATTTTTCATGTTCTGAAGCTAGATCCATACCAAAAAAAATGTTTTTTTCTTCAAATTGGTCGCTAAAAGGTTTAAGTTTTTCAACCACATCTTTATAATCAATAACTGTTAGTTTGTTATCAAGAAATCTGTTTAATGTTTCTAGTAGATCAGGATTGTAAGATTGCAATACCTTCATTTCATCTAAATGTTTGCTTATGGTGTTTTTAATGACAGTTTTTAATAAATCATCTGCAAGGTTAATAATATCCTTTAATTCATAAAAAGCAACCTCAGGTTCAATCATTCAAAACTCAGCTAAATGGCGTGATGTGTGCGAATTTTCGGCTCGAAATGTAGGCCCAAAGGTATAAACCTTCTTAAAACTAGCCGCATATGCTTCAGCATGAAGCTGTCCTGTAACTCCTAGGAATGCTTTTTGCTTGAAAAAGTACTCTTTTGTTTCATCATCAACCAACAAAGTTTCGCCAGCTCCTTCACCATCATTTGAAGTGATAATCGGTGATGCCATGTAAAGAAATTCGTGTTCTTGAAAATATTTGTGGATTTCAAAAGAAAGAGTATTTCTTATTAACATTATACTTTTGAATAAGCTTGTTCTATTTCTTAAGTGAGGAATTTCTCTTAAAAAATCAAGTGAAGTTTCTTTTTTTTGTATAGGAAAATCGTTGTCAACTTGATTGATAACAATTAATGTTTCTAAAATAAGTTCAAGCGGTTGTTGGGCATCTGGTGTGAGGTGAATAATTCCTCTAGCAATTAATGAGGTTCCTAGTGAAATTTGCGCGACATTGAGTTTTTGAATCATTTCTCCTTTAACTACTATTTGTAATGTTGCAACAGTACTCCCGTCATTAATAGTTAAGAATCTAATTTTTTCATTTCCTCTGTTAGAAACTAATCAACCTTTAACCTCAAACTTTTCATTTTCTCTTATTGTTTCAATGTTTTGTAATAACTTTTTAATTGTCATAACATTGCTCCTAACCAATTCTTTTAATCTAATTTATAATTTATAATTATACTTAAATTTTGTTACTATTTAATTTTTGATAACATTATTAAATGTTTAAATGTTTTTATTCTTAAATTTAAAAGAAAAAATAGGATTAACCTATTTATGATTTTGTTGCTTCGAAATAGTAGGCTGCAATCTTTGTTCGCAGGTTGTTTTCGATAATTGGATATGTGAATAAATGATAATTCTCATTTGTCGAGGGTTGCTTGAAAATAGATTTGGCAATTTCATCATTTCCAAAATACCATTCATCTAAAAATTTATATGTTAAAAGATCTGTTGGTGTATATGAAATATATTCAAAGTTTATTAGTTCACCTAAGTCGCTTTTAGTAAAAACTTCTTCAAAACTATCTGAAAAAATATCTGTTCCCTTATCAGAATTATTTCTTATAATTCGTAAAAATTCAATATTATCCTCAGTAATTTCACTTTTAAAACTTCTTAAGAATTTTTTTCAATTTTCCAGATTGTTTCAATCAATACTTTTTAATTTTTGGGATTTTGAAAGAAGTTTGATAATTTCTTGTCTGCTATCACTGTTGAAAATTAACGTTAAAGTATCGATGGAACTATTTAGGTCTTCATTGGTCAGGAATTTTTTTAATGTTTCAAAGAAACGCTTTTCTAGTAATTTCAATCTTTTTTCAATGCTCTCGGCGGATCTGATAATAATGTTGTTGTTATTATATATCAAAGAGCTAATGCTATCTAAAAATTTGGAAGTGTCTTCATCACTTAGCTTATGGGATATAATTCAACCATCGACAAGGTAATAATTGTTTTTAGGGCGCACAAACCTAATTGTTCCTTCTTCAACCGAAGCAAAATTATCTTCTGAATAATAAGCGTCTAAGGCATCGCCATTATAAATAACTGATGAATCTGAGCGTCCTTGTTTTGGTTCAATAAGGTAGTTAAGCAATTCTAATCCATCGCCACTTAGGTGATTATATGCTGTGTTTTTAATATCATAACCAGAAGAATTTTTGACAAATTCTACGAAAGAATCAATTGCTAGCTTGTAATTATTCTCGTTAAAGTCAAAGAGTTTTCCTTCTCCATTGAAGGTGAATAATTGTTTTCAATTTTTGTTGTCTCGTGATTTATAATTAATGGCCCCAATCATTAAGTTATCAACAAATGCATTAGTTCAACCAATATGTTGATATTTATTTTCTTTTAGGGTATCAAAAATTTGATTTCAATCGAGTTGCATTGATTTGTTTTCTAATTCTTGAATTGACGAATTGTTTAGTGTTAAATTAGGTCTACTATTTTTATTAACATTATATGCAACTCCTTTGTCTTGCGCATAATACGGTATAAAGAAGTCATAAAAATGTTCTCATTGGGCGCTAGTATTACTTTTTCAAAGTTTTTTATTTTTGTCTAAAATAAAACCTTTTGAATCTAATTCGTGTTTAGGTAGGTTTACTAGCTTATTGTATATTAGATTATCAAAGTTTTCAAGGTGTTTTCTAACATTTTCTGTGTAAAAAAACTTTCTAACATTTCAGTCATTGGCATCACTTTTTCCGTATAATCTAGCAAAATCAACTTTTCTGACTTTTTTTTCTATAATGAGTTGTGCTGTTTGAAAATCACTTCCAACACCAGCAATCGCTTTGTCTTGGGTTAATGCTTGGGTAAATTCGTTGATTTCCTTGAATTCTTTATAGTTGTAGTCTTTTTTTAGTTTTTCTTTTATAGAAGGCGCTAAATAAGATTCGTAATTATAAATACTTGGCCGGTACTTATTTGAAAGTTTAATTGAGATTGCAAAAATAAAAATTATGGTTATAACAAAAAAGGAAAGTATAAATATTAAGACCTTAAAAATTCTTTTGTTCAATTTATAAGACCTCCTTATAAAAATCCTTTTGTGCTTGTTTTTTACTTAAAACTAGGGATTTTTTAGCTAATTTATTTTGTGTTCCTTTAAAAATAATATATAGTGTATTTATAAATATTACTATTAGAAGCGATATTGCACCAATAGCCAGCGATCATGCCTGAAATTGACCTTCATACAATTGTGTTCCTAACGTTTCTGTATTAGAAACAATTCTTGTAATAATAAAATCGTCAAATGACAAAGTCATAGTCATAACAAATGTAAAAATTATAGATCCTAGCATATAAATAAAATATGTTTTAAATCATGTTCTAAATTTTGAATATCCTAAATCCTGACTTGCTTCAAAAATATTTTTGGAAAATTTATCGCTTTTAGGTAGCATTATTAAAATTCCGTATGGAAGACACATAACAGTATGTCCAATAATAGATCTAAAAAAACCTTCACTCGTTGCTTTTAGGGTTCCAAAAAATAAGAAGTTTAGAACAATAGCAAGTGTCAATCCTGTAATAACGTCAGGATTTATCATAGGCACATTTGAGGTTGCTTGCACAAAAGATCTTGCCCCTTTATTCTTGTGTCTTCATAGAGCAAAAACAGTTAGTAAGGAGATACTAATAACAAGGACAGAAGTTGCGATTCCAAGAAGAAATGAGTTAACAAATGCTAGACTATGTGATTTAGAAAACAGTTCCTTGTATGCATCAAAAGAAGTTCTATTTCAAGTTGTTACTGAAAAAATTCCTTTATCTGAAGGGGAATTAAAACTGTAAATCGTTCCAAAAATTATTGGTATATAAAGAAAAGCAAGAATCACAAAAACATATGAATATTTTAAAAAGTTTTTAAATTTAGTCATAATTTCCTCCTTGTCTTTTTTTTCTAATTAAGAATGGTATTCCATAAATGATTGCATATATTGATAATAGGACTGCAAGAGTGATAATAACTAATGTTGAAGAATTTGCTAAATCAAACGGGTTGGCTGTGTTGGCAAACTGGTTTATTAGGTTACCAATTAGTTGTTTTTGACTGCCATTTGGTAGGAGTTTGTCTGAAATAATAATAGAGGTTGCAGATATCATTAAAACAATTCCGAAACCACTTAATATTGCTTTGGATGTGTAAGGAATTATAACTTTAAAAACTGTTTTAAATTTTGAATACCCTAAATCCTCCGAGGCTTCCAAAATGTTATTTGGCATATCTTTAATAACCTGGTACAATGGTAGAACCATGAATGGTAGATAAAGATAAACCATACCAAAAACAATAAAGAAATTGTTATTTAACTGATTTTCATCGAAAATTGCCGAGAATAAACCTCTAACTGCTAAAGCTTTTGATATTGTAAAAATAGCTAAGGGGCTAAGAATTAGAGTTAAACCCAATATTTTAATAATCTTATATTTAGATCTTGAAACAATATATGCATACGGGAAACCGATTATTAGCGATACAGTTGCAGCAAATAATCCAGTCAGCAGAGACCTTCCTATTATTACCCATGTTGAAGGTTTTAGAGCAATTTCTCAATTTTCTAGTTTTGTTTGTCCTTCTAACGGTTTAAATGCATAAATGCATACAAACACCATAGGTAGGATAATAAATAAAACTGCAAAAACAACATATGGAACTATAAATGTAAATTGCAATTTTGACATCGGTGAAGAAAGTTTTTTGATTTTTTTTACATTTCTTGTACTAGACTTCATTTGTTTGACCTAATTCATTTTCTAATAATTCAAGTTTTTTATCTTTCTTCATTAGGTGGATAGCATCAATATCCCAATCTAAAAATACCTCTTTGCCGACAGCGTATTTTGAAGAAGTTTCTACATAAATAATTTTATCCTTACATTGAACCTCATAATTATAGTAGCTGCCTCCATAGGTTGATTTTATAATTTCTCCCGTTAGCTTAGCTTTTGATTTTACTCTTGTTATAATAATATCTTCTGGTCTTATAAGGGCATCCAAACTTTCCCCGGGCTCAAATTCGTCATGAATAGTGTCAAAAGTCCTTGACATAAATTTTACCTTGTTTGCTTTTATGAAAGTAGCGTTAAAAAAGTTTGAATCTCCAATAAAGTTTGCTACTCATTTATTAACTGGAAAATCATAAAGTTCCTTCGGAGTGGTAAATTGTTCTACTTTTCCATCACGAATAACAGCAATTCTATCGCTCAGTTGCAGTGCTTCATTTCGGTCATGAGTTACAAAAATAAAAGTAAGTTTCAGCTTTTGTTGAATGTCCCTTAAAAGAGTTTGCATTTTTTCTCTTATTTTAGCATCAAGAGCACTTAATGGTTCGTCTAATAAGAGAATTTCGGGTTCAATAACTAGTGATCTTGCGAGTGCTACCCTTTGTTTCATACCACCTGATAAAAAGTTAACGTTTTTCTTTTCGTTGCCGCTTAAGCCAACGAGATCCATAATTTGTTTAACTTCTTTATCCATTTCTTCATTAGTAATTTTTCTAGTTAGGTATCTTTTTTCAAATGCCTCAGTTTTTAAGTCAACATAGTTTTCTCAATATGAATATTTAAAATCCATATCATCAATTCATTGCTGGTATTTTTGTTTCTTTCTTTTTGAAAGCGATGAATTATTATTTAATTCTCTTTCATATAATTCGAATTCTTTGTCGAGATTTTTCATTTTTTGATCGGCAAATTTTCTTCATTTTCTTCTTTGCAGTGTTAATTTATTATGAAATGATTTTGGAAGATTTTCTTTGTTAATTCTCTTAAGTCTTAGACCATATTTAATATTGTTTTCAACATTTAAGTGTGGAAATAGAGCATAGTCTTGGAATATAGTAGAAACATCCCTTTTATGTGGGGAAAGATCCTTAATATCTTTGCCATGAAGTTTAACTTCTCCACGAGTAACCCATTCAAAACCACCAATAATTCTTAAAATAGTAGTTTTGCCAGATCCAGAAGGTCCTAAAAGAGTAATAAATTCACCTTTTTCGATACTAAGATTGACATTGTCTAAAACTAGTTTGTCTTCAAACTCTTTAACAACATCAACAAGTTCAATGATTGCTGAGTTTGTCTTTTTAACTTTCTTTTTTTCCATAATTATTCCTTTCACCATTATGATTTGGTTATTTGATAATAGTAATCAATCATTTTTGTTCTCAATTCAGGATTGAGCGGCTGATATGGTCTAAAATTTATGTCTTTGTTTTCTTTTATATCAAAAATAGAAATTGCTTTTTGATCTTGATTTTTATTGCTATCAATGAAATAAGTTTCTAATAAAAAGAACTTTATAGTCTTAAAACTAGGTGTGTAATTTATTACATCAAAGTTTGCAACATTTTGTAAATTTTCGTTTGAAAAGGCATTTCTAAAAAATCTATAGTATTTTTTATAAAATGATAAATCAATGTCTTTTAATGATTTGGCAATTTTATTTTTATCTTTTTTGTTAAAAAGATTTTTTTCTATTTCTTCTTCTGAAATCCCACTATTTTTAATTTCTTTATAAACATTATTTATGTATTTATTATATATTTGTTGGTAGCTTAAACTAACATCCCCAAAAACAAGGTTTTTTAGTGTTTCTAGAAGAGCGTCTGATTCTTTATCATCTGTGTCTTGTGAAATGATTCATGCATCAATATTTTTATATGTATTTTTAGGCCGAACAAACGATATATTATTACTTTGATTTAAATTTGCAAAGTTATCCTTTCCATAATAAGCATCAAGTGCATCGCCATTATACATTATTGCAACATCAGCTTTTCCACGTGCTGGCTCAATTATGCCCGATACAATTTCCTGTCCATCAGTTATAAGTTTATTTCTTTTTGTGTCTTTTATATTGTTGCCAGTTGAAACATTGACAAATTTTGCAAAGTGATCAATAATATTTTTGTAGTTCTCTTTGTTTAAATCCTTTCATTTTCCGAATGAGTTTTTTTGGCTTCCATTGTCAATTAGATTTTTATAAAATTGACCAATCATGGCATTGTCAAGAAATCAATCAGTTCAGTAAAATTTTGGATTTTTATATTTTTTTGATAATGAATTTATTAGATCAAATCAATTTTTTCCGTCTTTAATATCACTAAAATCAGCATTTTCCTTAATATTATTTCTTGTAGATTTTGAAATTTCTGAATTTTCAGGATTATAGGCTATACCTTTGTCAAGAGTAAAATAAGGAATTAAAAATTCATAAAAATGGTCCATACCTTCTTTATTATCTGCTTCAAAGCCAATAACTTCCTTATCTTTATAATAAAGAAAAGGTTTAAAGTTTAACTTGTCAATTTTATTATTTGGATTAATTCTCTTTATTTCCTGTATTATTCAACTATCAAAAAAATCAAATTGTTTTTTTACGTCATTAGTATAAAGATTTAATATGATCTCTTTTTTATTTTTTGCATCATAATTAACATCAAAAACTTTTTTAAAATTAATCTTTTTTAATTTGTTTTCAACGATAAGTTGAGCTATTTGATAATCAGAATTTACCCCTGCTACAGCTTTTTTATTTTTTATTGCTCTTGTAAATTCATCAAGATTCTTAAATGTATGATATGAATAGTTTTTTTTGATCTTGTTAATAGTATTTTTATTAAGGTATGATTCATAGTTATAAATACTTATTTTATAAGGGTTGCTTATTTTTAAAAAAAGTATAATAATAAAAACTACAAAAATAATGCTGATTAAAATAAAGAGGAGTGAAAGCTTTAATTTATGAGTTATTTGAATTTTCATTTTAATATCCAGCTTTCTTAATTTTTTCCTCTTTATCCACTCAATCCTCATCAACTTTAACTCTTAAAAACAAATTAATAGGATGTTTTAAAACACTGGCGATTTTTTCTCTTGAGGACATTGAAATTGTTTTTATTTTTTGTGCCCCTTTACCAATTACAATACCTTTTTGTGATTCGCTTTTTACATAAATAGTAGCTGAAATTGTATACGGAATTGTTTTGCTATCATTTTCTTTAAATTCATCAATTAGCACAGCGATTGAATGCGGCACTTCATGATATAAATTTTTAATTGCATATTCTCTAATAATTTCTTTAGCTATAAATCTAAGAGAGACATCGCTTAATTGGTCTTCCTCAAAAGGCAAATCATCTTCATAAGAATATTTTTTAATTTCATCAATTAAATCAATATAGGATTGTTTATAATCTTTGCCAATACCCAAAACGGTATTAATTCCTAAACTTTTTAATTCATGAGCTTTTTCATCTAATTTTATTTTGTTATCAATTAAATCAATTTTAGTTATTATTGCTATTATTTCGCTATCTGTTGTTTCCTTAATTTTGTTAATAATAAATTTATCGCCTTTTCCTATTTCTTCATTAGCTGGCGTTAAAAATAAGACAATATCAACAGCCTTCATTGTTTCATAACTTTTTTGATTTAGTTTTTCCGATAATAAGAATTCTGCCTTGTGGACTCCAGGGGTATCAATAAAAATTATTTGGACTTCATCATCATTGTATATACCTTTAATATTATCTCTTGTTGTTTGGGCAACATTGGAAACTATTGCTAACTCAAAATCTAAAATGTTATTTATTAGCGTACTTTTTCCTACATTTGGTCTTCCTACTAAACCAACATAACAAATTTTTTTCATTTATAAACCTCATAAAAATTTTTATTAATATCTAGTGATGTTTAAACGTTTCATAATGTTTTCTACATGTGTATTCATAACTAAAGTTTCTGCTTCTGTTTGGTGGTCAAAACCAAAAAGGTGTGCAACTCCATGGGCAAAAATATAGCAATATTCTCTTTTTAAACTATGATTAAATTTTTTTGCTTGTTTTTTTATTTTTCATGGCGAAATAATTATTTGACCAAGCTCTAAATTTTCAAGAAAATCTAACTCATTAGCTGCTTCTAGTGGGAAGCTTAAAATATCAGTTGTATAGTTTTTGTTTCTATGCAAATTATTAAGTTTTTTCATTTTGAATCTATTAACAAAAAGAAGGTCAACAGACAAATCTTTTGTACTATTAAACTCTACCTTTGCTTCATTGAGTATATTGCAAAAATCTTTCTCAAATTTAAACGTGCTAAAACTGTTATTTTTAATGGTTAATTTATTCATAAAAATAATTATAAATTAACACAAAAAAAATGAAAAAAATTGAATTTTATTTTTTTAGAAAAATAGTTGGGGAATTTTTTAGTAAAAATCTTTTATTATGGCTTGTTTCAATAATAATAGAATTTTCTTGTTTTTTACATATTAATCTAGATATAAGTTCAAACATTTGCTGTGATAAAAATTCAAAACTTTCATCAAGCAAAACCAATTGATATTTTTTTATTAATAGAGGCAATAATTTTATAATTTGTTTTTGTCCCATAGAAAACTTATTTGAGTTTAAAAGTAGATTAGAAAATATATTTATATTTAGCGAATTTATAACACTGATGAAATCTGTATCTTTTAATATTTTTTCTTTTTCCTTATTATTAACATCTGAAAATAAATATGTATATAAATCTATGTTTGGCATATTAAATTCATTGCCTGAAAAATAAATTTTTTCCTTAAATCAAGACTTATTTATCTCTTTGATTTCAATATTATTAAAAATAATTGACCCTTTGTAATTTAAATAAAAACCACTTAATAATTTAAACAAAGTACTTTTTCCGGAACCGTTTGGGCCTTGCAATTTCGCACCTTTATCAATAATAAAATTCAAATCATTTATTATATTGTGACGTTCAAATCCAAAGCAAAGCCCTTTGAATTTAATTGTTTTTAAATCTATTATATTATTAATAGAATTTCTTAATCTTGATTGTGGAATATTGATTATAAAATTTAATCTAGTTGAACCGTTCTTAAAAATTTTTCATCCTATAAAAAATTCTTGAAGATTATTGCTTGGTTCAGAAATAATTGTTTGTATTTGCAAAATAAAAAATAATTGGCCTAGGTTAGATGTTTTTTGTAATAAAAAAAAGCAATAAATTATTATTGTGGTTATCAAATTTAAAAACCTTAAAATTAAATTTTTTATTGAACTTAATTTATTAATATTAAGATCAACATTTCTATAACTTTTTATATTGCTTAAAAAACTTTGTTTTTCAAAATTTTCTCACAGCATTAGTCCATAAGAATCTTCATTTTTTACTATAAACGAAAGTTTATTTATTTCTTCAACGCTTTTTTGTGTTAGCTTTTTTGATAAATGGCTAATTTTATTGTTTATAAAATAGCTAATCAAGGTCTTAATTATATTAACAAGTATTACTATTAATATGAATTTTATTTTTATAAAAAATAATAAAGGTATAACTAAGATAATAGAAAATAAAAAGGAAGAGATAAAAGAAATCATAAACGATAAAAAACCGGCTATTGATTCAATTGATAGATATCTTAAGAGAATTTCATTCTTGCTAATTTTTAAAATTTGTTTGTATTCCGCTCCTTCAACGCTATTTATAAATTGTTCTTTTATTGTTGTTGATATTAAATTTTTTAATTTTGTTAATAAAAAATTATTTAATAAGGAAACAACAAGCAAAACCATTGAAATTCAAAAGAAAAACATTATTGTTTTTTGTCCTTCTGATATTTTTATTTGTTGAATACTTGCAAATATATTTTTATTAATAAATGAAAGTAAAAAATTTAAAAAGATAGTAATGAAACTAAATAGGACGCCAATGACTAATGACTTTAAATTAAGTTTAAATTTAAAAGAAAAAAACTTTTCATAAATATTTTTTTGATTACATTCTTGCTGTTTTTTAACTATTATAATTAGGCCAGTAAATTGTTTTTTAAATTGCTTAATCTCTATTTTTCTTTTTCCTTTTGTTGAATCTAAAGTAAATACAAAATTATCACTTATGTTTTCAATAATTACATAATGTAGAAAATTGTCTATCTTTGAAATAGCAATTAATGGAAAAGAAGTTTTGAGTTTTAATATTTCTTCTCATTCAATTTTAAATGCTTCTGTATGGAGGCCAATTTTACTAGCCAACAAACAAAGGTTGGTAATATTAATCCCATCCTCAGAATAGGTTGATTCATATTTTAAAAAATTTATATCAACTCATTTTTTTCAATAAAATTTGTGTAATGATTGTAATACATAAAGTCCACAATCTTTAATATCTTCTTGGAACCGAATTTTCATATATTCAATTGTTTCATTATTTAATTTTAACTATGTCTAAATAAAGAAAAAAAAGAGAAATTCTAATTACTTAACAACATTAAAATTTTAAATTTTAGTAAAATTAATAATTATGAAAAAATCTAAAATTAAAAGAAAAATGTTAATTTTTTCTTTATTAGGATCATTGGGCGCGATCTTAGCTCCCTCTGTTTTATCAGCGGCTTGCACGTTTGATTTACCGGTTATATCAATTGTTGATGATCCAAATTTTGTTAGCATAAATGAAAAAGGAGAAAAAATAATTAAAAAACGTAGTGCTAGTTCATTTTACGAATTAAATTCAAAACGTTTATTCAATCCAATTAGCCAGTTTGATGATAAATATAGGCTATTCACAAATGATAGGAAATTAAATAATACACATGATACATCTCATGTTTATAAGATTAAACCTGATTTTCAGTTTTTAAAATTTGCTAATTTATCCGGTCAATATGATTATCGCCTTTTTTCATTTAGATATGATGAATTAGTCGCAAACATTCCTGGCGCTGCTATTCCCAAATATTCTCAATATAAACATAACCCTAAGGCAGTTTTTATTATGTTATATTGAATTAGAAAAAATGTTGAAGCAGCACCTAATTTTATTAATGATGTTATTAGTCCATCAAAATCTCGATTTCCAGAATCTCGCCCTGAAATTGAAGAAGCACCATGAGCTTTTGTTAGAAATACTTCACCTTCGTTAAAAGGTTTTTGACAAGATGTTACTGAACCATTAGTTTTACTTTTTGAAGAGGAATAATTATGAAAACAATAAGAACAAGATACGCCCCAAGTCCAACAGGTTATTTACATATTGGCGGTGCTAGAACCGCTCTATTTAATTATTTATTTGCAAAACATTTTAATGGAACTTTTATTTTTAGATTAGAAGATACTGATGTTGCTAGAAATGTCGAGGGTGGGGAAGAGAGTCAGCTTGAAAACCTTGCTTGACTGGGTATAATACCAGATGAAAGCCCGCTAAAACCTAATAAAAAATACGGCAACTATCGACAATCTGAAAAATTAGCAATTTATAGAGACATTGCTAATAAGTTAATTGCCAAAGGTTTCGCGTATAAGGCATATGATAATTCACAGGAATTAGAGCAACAGCATAAAGAACAAGAGGAAGCTAAAATTGCTTCATTTAGATATGACCCTAATTGATTGAAAATTTCTGATGAAGAAAAGAAACGCAGGGATGAGAATAATGAATATTCAATAAGGCTAAGATTGAAAAAAAATACTATTTATGGATGAAACGATTTAGTTAGGGGTTGAATAGAAGTTAATAGCGATGATATTGGTGATTTTGTTATTATCAAGAGCGATGGTTATCCGACATACAACTTTGCCGTTGTCGTCGATGATCACCAAATGGAAATTAGCCATGTTCTAAGAGGCGAAGAACATATAACAAATACGCCTAAGCAATTAGCAATATATGAGTCTTTAAATTGAACTCCTCCTGTATTCGGACATTTAACCATTATTACTAATATGGAAGGTAAAAAACTTTCAAAAAGAGATAAAACTTTGAAGCAATTTATTGAAGATTACAAGAATGAGGGATATAACAGCCATGCAATTTTTAACTTTTTATCTTTATTAGGTTGAACTTCAAAAGATAGCCAAGAAATAATGAGTCATGAGGAATTAATTGAAAAATTTGATCCAGAAAGGTTATCTAAATCACCTTCTAAATTTGATATAGTTAAGATGGATTGATTTTCAAAACAATATATGAAAAAAGTGGAAAACCAAGAAATTATAAAATTAATTAATTCACCATTTTCTGACGAATGAAACAATTTATTTGTTGAAACTTACAAGCAATCAGCGTCAACAATCAATGAGATCAAAAATAATTTAAAAATATATACCAAGCCAAAAGATAATACTACATTGGTGATATCCAATATAGATGTTGTAAAAACATTTAGTAAATTATTGCATCAAAATGATTTTGATATTCAAAACATTCAAATGTGTATTGAACACACAAAGCAGGAATTAAATGTAAAAGGTAAGGATTTATTTATGCCTATTAGAATTGCTGCAACATATGAGGAGCATGGACCAGAATTAGCTAAGGCTATCTATCTTTTTGGCAAAGACATTGTATTTGAAAGACTAAAAAAATGAAGCTAAAATATATTTTAATTTCAGAACAAGAAGGCGAAATATTAAGCAAAGTGGAGACTGATTTTGTCGATTTTAAAGAAAGTAATAGCACTGAATTTACACATATTGAATTTACTGATGAAAAAGTTATGGACTGTATTTTAGATATTAAAAATGATGAAGTAAGAATCTCATATGCCGGTCAATATTTAGAAATGAAGCAGAATGAATTTGTGCCCAATAAACTTATTGTTTCATTTGATCCAAAGAATAAGACAAATAACATTCAGCAAATTCATATTGATATATATTTAATTGAAACAAAAATATCTAATAAAGAAATATCATTTATGTATGACATTTTACAATCAAAAAAAATTCTTGTAAGAAACACTGTTAAACTAGTCTTTGAATAAACAAAAAATCTAATCGATAATTCCGATTAGATTTTTATTTTTTTATACTTAAAGTGGAAAACACAGGAATAAATTAAATGTGATTCCTAATAATTAGGGTTAATTTTAGAAATTCTACAATATCTTAAGAATTTGAAAATTAAAAACCTTGATTTTGAAGATAGTTTTAAAAAATTTATAAGAGGGATTTTGTTTTTTTGATAATCCTTATGTAAAAAGAAACTATACACCGTTTTCAAATAAAACCGTTTTATTAAAACCTTTAAAGAAATCATCTTGTTCAGATAAAATTTTAAGATTTTGTCTGAAAGATTTTTCTTGGTTTGGATATAACTCTTTATTACTTCCATCTATTAAATTATGTTTTGGTCCATAGAATAAATCATTGGAATTTTGAACTAAGAAAGTAAAGGCGCCTCATTTTGTTGTATCTTTAATGTTGGGGGTTAGTGCTGAAAGAGATGAATATATTCCAACAGGCATTCCAAATTCATTTACAGCAAGAGAACCACTTGCCCCATAATATAAACTGCTATTTAGAACTTGTGCCTGTACACCGATGCCATATGATATGGTTTTTTCAGATAATAGATTTTCAACTGGCGCACTACTTAAGAAGCTTTTATTTGTGAAAGTGTAATCTTCGATTTTTATGTTCTTAGGATAGTTTTTTCAGAAGTATTGATTATTTCCACTATCATTATCAGAAGGGAAGCCTGCTATATATATTCTTTTTGCATTTGGACTTAAAATTTCATTTTCGCTATCAAAGTTTTTATATTGTTCCTTGTGAAGATAGGCTGAGTAGTAGTCATATGTAATATAGGGAACTTTTGATTTATCATGGTTAGGATATTGCTTTGATGAAAATAATGTTACATCATTATTAATGCTGTTGATGCCTTTATTAATATGTTCTAGTAATTTCTTTAAATCTTGATTTGTTTCGGCTTGTTTTTTAAGTTCGTTGAATTTAATTTTTATAGCAAATACAGCAAAGTCTTTTCCAATTCTTTGGGTTTTATTGATATTAGGTTGATAGTTTGGATGCTTCTTTAATATTTCTTCATTTGTTTTCTTATCAAAGAAGTCCGTTGCGACAAAAACAGTTTTTGGATTTGAAAAAATTTGATCTCCAACAAGTTTTACATCTCTTACATCTTTTTTATATTTTTGATCATTTGAATTTATAAAATAGCTAACAATATTTTCATTGCCTTCGTGTTTTCCTGACTCGATAGGTTCTAAATTAGCATCACCCAGAGGTATGCCAATACCAAATGAAACAACTCTAGCATCTTTTTGCTCTTCGCCAGTAAAATATTCCGGGAACGTTTCTTTTAATTTATTGTCTAATGCATTGTATGCATATTGATATACATGAGCATTTGTTGCCATATATAACATTAGTTCTTCAGAATTTTCAACTCCATTTTTTCAAGCATAATCAAGTATTCAACCAGTTCCAGTTGATAAGAAAGGAATTTCATCTTTATCTCTTTTTCCATCATCAAGACTTTGTGTAATGGTATTAAATGAAATAGCAAAAGATCTGTCTAATATTTTTCTATATGCTTCAGTTTGTTTTATCTCCAACTCCGGTTTATTAATTGCTGGTTTTGGTTTTTGCAATCCTGGAAAGTTTGGCGGTATTATAGGGAATTGAGGCAATTGCGGGGTGCTATTGTCTTTTTTACTATGCGGATTTAATGGATTTTCCGGCGAAGATTGCTCTTTAGAAATTTCGGGTTGCTTAGGTGTTGGCAACGGTAACGGAATTGGTTTTTGGTTTTCTGATTTTTTGTTTGAATTTATAGAATCAGTATTTGTATTATCATTATTTTCTTTTTTGTTATCATCTTCAGACTTCGGTTCACGGTTTGGTTGTTTAGTTTCGATACATGAAGTGGTTAACAGTGCTAATGTAGGAATTCAACTAAGTAATAATAATTTCTTTTTCATATTGCTCCTATTTTTACTTATTATTTTTTTACAATAATTTTATATTATTTTTTCTAATAAAATAATTTAGGTTTCCTTAATTTGGCCAATCTTGTTTTTTACACAATAATTAATAAAAATATTTTAGTATTTAAAAAATATTTAAATAAAAACATAAGTTGCTCTTTTTTAAAAAAATAAAACATAATTTTTTGTTGTATTAAAATATGTGTTATGAAATCAATAATAAGAAAATCTTTATTTAATAAAAAATTGAGTTTTTTATCGATCGGGTTATGCATAGCAATTAGCCCTGTTTTGATATCATGTGCTAATTCTAATAAAATAGATGATAGTCAGCGACAAAAACCTATGTTACTTAATGCTTCGCAACTATCAAGCATTAGAAATGAATTTGTTTTTAAGTTATCTGATGAAGCACAAAAAGAATATAATGCCGAACAAGATAATGCAATGGCGAGATTTATTCAAGTAATAGAAAAGCTTAACAAAAAATACAATAATAAGAAACATGATGATGGTGATAAGATTGCTAATGATGTTGAATTTAAAAAGTATTTTTTTCTTCATAAACCCGATATAACAAAAGTTAGCAAATCTCATCGGATTGATATTAGATTTAAGGTTGATACTATTACGAGACAGATCGATTTATTTTATGATGTAATTTGTTTTGATTTACGTGTTAACGAGGAAGTTAATGCAAAAATCCCAATGGAAATTGATTAAGTTTTTTATTTATTTTAATAGCTTGCAGTCAATTGGGCTACAAGCTATATTTAATAAATTTTTTTAGACCTATAGTAGAAGTTAAAAGAATTCTTGTTGGTTGTTTTCTTCAAGATTAGAAACTATTAAATCAATATTAACGTCAAGATTTACATGGTTGATATTGTCATAAATGAAAATTTTTGCCTTGTGATATTCATTTAAGAAGTTTTTAAGTTCTTGTTTCTTTATCATGTTTGATATTTGCACTAGTTTTTCTTTTAAGGCAATCATTAAATTTTTAATTGGTATTTTTTTAGCTGCGTAAATGTTATCAGCAAAATCCTTGTTATAGATATATTGTTTAAAATCATCATCTAGTTTGCTAGTATATTGGTCTTTTGTTAGTTTTTTTAAGTTATCATTATCAAATCTGAATTGTTCCAAATAAAAATTAAGATTTGATAGAGATTTAATAGCTGAATTAAAAAGATTGTAAAAATCATCAAGTAGCTTTGAAAAATCATTGAGTAATTTAGGATTTTTGTTATGTCAAAAAGAATTGTAATATTTTGTTAGCCCATCTTTATTTTGACTTATACTTTGCTCTTCAATTAATTCTTTTAGTTTATCTTTGACTATATCATAGTTTTCAAAAAAGGTATAGTAAGCATAATTAAAAGTCCGCATTGTTTTTTTTATTTCTAAAGCAGTTTTTGTTATTTTTTTATCAAATTGCATTTCTAAGGGATTGAGATCTTCATTTGCCTTAAAACCTTGTACATTTTTTGACGATTTTATTTCGATGCCGCTTGTTGCGTTGCATGAGATAGTTAGTAACCCGATTGAAGGAATTAATAGGGAAGCTAAAATATTATATTTTTTCATTATAGTGTCCTTTAGAAACAATTGTAAAAACTGGTGTTTCGTTACTAAACTCAAATAAATTTTTTACTTTTATATCTATATAGTAAAAAGGTTTCTCGCCCTTGTTTTTGTAAAGAAAATCCTTTTCTGAGTTAAACTTGTAAAAATAAAATTTTAAAGTAGTTTCATCTCCAACGGTTTCATTTTTGGCTAATTCTATCTTTTTGATTCCGCTATTAAGATTTGAATTTTGAATTTCGAGAGCATATGCAAGAAGGTAATTGTTCAAATAAGCAGTTAAGAGTTTTAATTGATCCTGTGTATTGCTATTCGGATTAATAATGTGTTTTTTTCAATTTATTAAGGCATAATTTATTAGCGAATTAAATAAGGGGTTATTAACAAAATCATCTAGTTTTATGCCGTTGAAGGTTGGTTTTTTTTCTTTTCTATATATTGCATAGTCGCTACTTTCTAATTTATCAACAGCTGCCAGCTTAGTTGATATAGCCTTTAAAAAGTGTCCATGGTCGTCAAAGTTTGAACTTAATAGTACGTAGTCTTTTGTTGTTTTATCTTTTTTAAAAACTCTAATAATCATTTTGATTAATTGGCTAGTTTCATAGTAATTTGTAAATTGAATATCTATTACTTTATATTTTTCATCAATATTCTTATATATGTCTGGAATATCGAATTCTAGGTAATCTTTAAAATTAGAAAATAAATATACCAAACCTCTCGAGTTTCAATAATCGATGCTATTATAGCCTTTGATAAATGAATTTATATCCTTTCCAAGGTTTATGTTTTCATTTTGTTTTATGATTAAAAATGGATTTTTTACATAATCATTAAATAAAGGTAGTGTTTCGCTAAGACCATTATTGCCAACACCGAATTTTTGTTCAGTGGCATAATTTCTAAAACCATTAATATAAAAGGTTTTATTTTTAATTGCATTATTTACAATGTTTTTATCATCAAAATCAATAATGTCTTCAATTTGAAAACTAATAAAACTTTGGTTTGAAAAATCATTTTCCTGAACTCTTGCCTTTGTTCAATCTATGTTAATTTTTTTAATATTAAGATCAAATTTATTTAAATATAAAATAAGAAAATTAATAAATGTATTTCTAAAAATTTCATTTTCAGGCCTTAATCAAGAACTGGCTTGAATGAATTCGTTGTTAAAAATATTACGCGTAATAAAGGCTTCACCCACTTTGTTTAGAAGGGAATTTTTATTCATTAATCCACTGTTTGTTTTTATATCGTTAACAAGACGAAATATTACTGTTTGAAAATCAAAAAAATATGGATCATAAACACGGTAATAATCTGTATCTTTGTTTTTGTTAGCAAGGAAATAAAATCAAAGGTTAGAATATCCTCCTGCTTTTCTTATTTCCTTAAAGTCATATTGAGTAAATAAGTCATCAAAATTTTTAAAAGCAGAGTTATTTGTCCGTTCTATTTTGTAATTATCATATTTGGTTCTTATCTGTTTTCACGATTTTTGCAATTTGAATTCTGGTTTAAATTTGAGAGTGGGGTTAAATTCTAATTCATTGTTATTTGTAATCTTTTTAACTTGACCCAAATATTTTAAATAAGTTTTGCTAGATTGGTTTTGATTAATAAAAATGGGTTCAAAATTGTGCAGTGATGCTAGTTGTTGAGCATTTAGCTTTGTTAAGTATTTAGTGTTAATTTTTGATTCATCAATTAGAATTTTTTGTTGTCTTGCGCATGATATAGAAATAATTGGAAGCGCTAAACTTCCAATTATTCCGGCAAGTATTAATTTACTTGTTTTCATATTATTTATCAATAGGTAGTGTTAAATCTACAAAACCATGCCCTTCAGTTTGCTTTCCATCCAAACATTTAATTTTAAAGAAGTAAAAAATATTTCTTTTTTCGCTATTATAACCGAAGTAGCATTTTACATTATGGTTTCCAGCAAAATATTCTAAATTAGGAATATAAACTTTTATGTATTCATTAAAATCTGCATTGCGTAAGTCTTCAGGTGTAAAAAAGAATCTATCTTTATCATCTGAATTTTGATTTTTAGAGAATCATTTTATAATTTTTTCTCATAAACCATTAATATATTCATCTCTTGCAATATCATCAGTAAGGCTGCTATACTCATCCCTAGCCTTGTCAGTCATAGTGAAGTTAGCGTTAGCAATTGTATCATTTACTTTAGCTCGTAATTCTTCACCAATTAAAGAACCATCGCGATTAATAGAAGCATCAATGCTATTGCTTTGTTGAACACCGTTATCTTTTTCTTGTTTATTTGTAGTTTGACTACAACTAGTTAGCAAAATAGCTCCTGTAATAACAGGCGTTGCAGATAAAAAAAGTTTCAATATAGTCTTCTTCTTTTTAAATGTTTTCATAATTTAATACCTCTTTTAACATAATTATAAACTTTTTAGAAAAGATATATAAAAAAATAAAACACTGAAATTTTGGAAAATATGCATTATTTATTAAAGCACAACTAGATTATATTTGTCAAACTGTTAATATTTTTATTATGTAAATCTTATATTGGGAAACGAATATTGCTTAATTTAATTAAGAAATTTGTATCATGCTTTTTTAAAAGATATCTTAATTTTAATTGAAAAATTGTTATTATTAATATATTTATTATAAATATTTTTTTGTTTAATCTGGTCGATTTTTGTGTATAAAAAAATAATATAGTTTAAAATATATTTATATTTTACAAATTGCTGAATGTTATTTTGTACAAATATAAAATAAATTAAGAAAGGAAAAAGTTTATGAAACGTTCAATTAAGGCACTAATTGCCATGGGGGGGCTAACTGGCATTGCACTACCAATAATGGCAATCTCATGTTCAAATCCAAATAATCCAAAATCCACTGATGAAGTAGGGCTAAGAAATACATTTACAAATTTCTTGACTACTGTTCATGGTAGAAAAGCAGGAGATGATAATAACTTTAAAAAAGCGTCATTAGCGACAACAACTCTTAAACACGCCCCTAAAAAACTTTTAAATGATGGAATAAAGTTAGAAAAAGATAAAAGATTAACAACAGAAATAGTTGAAAAGAATTTACTATACAAATTTGGCGAAAAAGTAGATCAAAAAGTTAATAATTATGGTAGCTATTATGCATATAAATATTTAGTTAAAGAAATCGCAGATATGGGTTATACTAATTACACCCCAAATGGAATCACATATCCTGAATATGATCATAAAAGAACTGTGCAATATGATGAAACCAAAGATAAAGCAATAGTTGATTCAATGAAGCAAAATTTAAAGAATGATGGCTTCTTTACACAAGGTTTTTTATTTGCAAATAATGGATACAATAATGTGGGTAATAATATTGTGGTAACAATTAACCCAAGTGCTAAATTAACTGATAATGGTAAAAGAAAAATTAAAGATTTTTACATTGTTTCTCATTATGACTCAATGAATAATGTAGGACCAGAAGGTATTTCATGAGGTGCAACTGATAATGCTACCGGTGTTACTGTTAATTTAAATTTATTAAAGTATTTCTCAGATCCTAAAAATAGAGATAATCTAAGTGTTAGATTACATTTAATTTTTGTTGATGGTGAAGAGCTTGGAAAACTAGGTTCAGAAGCATTCGTAAAGCAATTCTTAAATGGCGAAAAAAATGAATTACGCGATAATTCTTTAGGAATGATTAATATGGATACAGTTGCAGGCGGTGATTATATGTATATTCACTCTCCTAATACTGTTGATGATTTGAATGAGGAGTATGGCAAGGTTAAAAAGGATGAATGAAATTTATCTCCATTACTACGTAACCACATCAATATGCTTTCAAAAGAAAGAGCTAACAAAATAAAGGATGCTGATCAAGAATTAAAAATTCATCCGCAATTTGTTAAAACCGAATATAAAGAAGGTGAAACTGGAGACTGATCAGACCATGCTCCATTCTATCAAATCGCTAAATTACCAGTGGCTTATGTTGAATCAACAAACTTTGCAATTAAGGCAAAATCAGGTTTATATGATGGCTATGCTCAAACTATTAATCCTAAGGCTTGAGTATTAAAAAACGGTAAAACAATAGAAAAATTAAAAGAAAGAAAATTGGAAAATGGCCAAATTGTTCATGATTGACCTGATGGATTAACGAAAAAAGATTTTGCGATCCTTGGAGATATTTGACACAGTGATTTAGATACTCTAAAATGGGTTAATGATAACATTGGTCCAAAATTTTATAAACAACTAGATACTGTATTTCAAACTTTAAAGGCAACAGTAACATCATTACATAAAATTGATGGCGATAACTTTAGTTACATTAAGCTATAAGCTAAAAATCCTTGTTTTCAAAAAACATTGCCTAATTACTAAGCAGGTAATGTTTTTTGTTTAATTTTTTTGATGTATACTTGTCTTAATTTTGAATAATGATTTACTAAAATAATGTATTATTTTATTTATGTTCAATTGAAAATACGTGTGAGTTAATTTAATAATTTTAATACTAGGCTACTTAATTGGCTCGATTAATATTAGCATAATTATTTCAAAAAGAAAAAAACGTGATATTAGAAATTTTGGTTCAAAAAATGCAGGTGCGACAAATGCTTTAAGAGTCTTTGGTTTTAAATTTGCATTACTTGTTTTTTGCTTTGATATTTTTAAGTCTTTTATTCCCACAATTATTGTTTTTACTATCAAAAAAGGGGTAAATAGTAATTTTATAATTCCTTTATTCGCAGGTTTGGGAGCATTGATTGGGCATATTTTTCCTTGTTACTTTAATTTTAAGGGTGGCAAAGGTGTTGCTTCATTTTTTGGAATGATTTTGGCATTTGATTTTCCAACATTTTTATTGCTTGTACTGGTTTATATAACCTTAGTTTTAATCATAAGATATATTTCGATTTCATCCGTGGTTATATCAATTATTTTTGCTTTTTATTCATTTATTCCCTATTTTTATACATCTTGAATTCTTTCGTTTATAAACCATAATATTCCATTATGATCACATAGTTACATTTTAGTTTTTGCTTCTATATTAATTTTGTTGAAACACATTCCAAATTACATTAGATTATCAAATAAAGAAGAAAAGAAACTTAACTTATTTAGTAGTAAAATTAGCAATTAACTTTATAAAGTGCTAAAATAGTGCTAAAATATATATTATTAAATTTTAAGGAGGTGTTTTTTGTTTTATGGAATTAAAGGCACGCCACATAGAAATTTTTAAGATGATTGTTGAAAAATTTTTTGAGACAGGAGAACCTGTTGGATCTAAAAAATTAGTTGAATCAAAACACTTGACTTCTTCATCTGCAACTATTAGAAATATTATGTCTGATCTTGAAAAGATTGGTTTTCTAGAAAAACCGCATGTATCCGGTGGAAGAATACCTTCAACTAAAGGCCTTGAATACTATACGAAATATATTGCATATAATCCAAAGAAGTTTTTTAATAAAAGTTTGAGTGACATTCTTGTAAAGAAAAGATTGAGTGTAGATTCTACATTAGATGAAGCTGCTAATTTGATTAGTAAAATGGCACATTTTACTGTTGTTGCAACTTCCAATAATAAAGATGAAAAATTAAAAAGTATTCAATTGACACCTCTTGATACGTCTTCAGCAGTTATTGTTATTGTTACCAGTAGTGGTAATGTGCAAAATAAAATTTTTGATTTTAGCGATGATATTGCTTTAAATGATTTGAGAATTGCCGTGCGGCTATTTAAAGAAAGACTAATTGATACGCCTTTAATTGAATTGGCCGAAAGAGCTAAGGCTTTGTTACCTTTATTTAAAGAAAGAATAGGCAATTATGAAAAAATATTAGAAAAGTTTGTAAAAACTATTTTCGTTTTTGAAGAAAAGATTCAAAATAAAACCTATAACAAAAACGCAATGATTTTATCAAAAGATATATCTCGTGAAGAATTGGTTGACTTATTAGATCTCATCGAAAAACATTCGGTGTGATCAATGATTGAAAATAATTTGGATGAAGACAATAAAATTAAGCTTGATTTTTCAAGAGAAAATTTAAATATTATTAGTAAAAAAATTGACTTTGAGAACGATAAAAATATTAAGGAAATCTCAATTATGGGGCCTAAAAATATTGATATTGATGAATCATTAGAAACGTTAGACATATTGGCAAAAATAGTGCAAAAAGGAGATAAATAATGTGAGATTTTAAAAAATACGAAAAAGTAAATTTTGAGCTATGTGAGAAAGAAAATCACAAAGAAAAAATAACACACTTTTCATACGTTTGAGATTATGATGATGTTGATCCTATTATTAATGAAATATTAAACAAAGGTAAGAGTGAAGCTGATGATTTACTTAGTTATAGGATTAAGAAAAAAAGTTATGTTCTTAAATTGGTTTCAGTCGCTGATCTGGATGATTTAACAAAAAAAGTAATTGAAAAAAATGCCATTCTTACAAATGAACTTTCAGAAAAAAAAGATAGAATTAAATCTTTGGAAGAAACTATCGAAAAAATTAACAACGAAAAAGAGGAGTTAAGAGTTAAATCAATAATCGAAGCTAATAAATTTAAGGATGAGGTTATTGCAATTCAAAAGAAGGCCCAAGACTTAATTAGTGATCATAAACAAAAAAATAATGATCATCAAGAAAAACAAATTGCTGAAGCAAAGAAATACGCGCTTCAATCTTTTATGGAAAATATAATTCAACCTATAAATAATTTTGAAAAAGCAATTCTTGCTGCTAAAAAAATTGATAATGATACATTGAAAAATTTTATCGTCGGATTTCATATGTTATATAATCAGGTTGAAAATATTCTGTTTGATTTTGGATTGAATAAAATTATTCCAAATGTTGGTGATAAGTTTGATTCTAATATTCATCAGGTTTATGAATTGGTTGCATCAGATTTAGAAAAAGATACAATTTTAGAAGTAAAAAATATTGGTTACAAACTAAATGATAGAACTATTAAACCGGCATTAGTTATTGTTTCAAAATAATTCGCTATTTTTTCCTAAATTAGCAAATAAAAATAATAACGTAAATAGAATTTAATAAAATGAAATGAGGAAAAAAATGCAATTACCTTTTATACCAGTTAAGAAGCAGATAATACTGCCACAATCAATGGATGAAATAAGAGTAGGAAAGAAAAATTCGGTTCTTGCCTTACAAAGTGCATTGGATAGTAAGGAATCTAATAATAAGATATTAATAACTTTTATTAAGGAGCAATATATAAATGCCGAAGTAATTACCTCTTCGTCAATGCTAGAAGATTATGGCGTTGTAGCTCTTATCAAAGAATCATCGGAAAATAAAGGTGTTTATAAAATAAGTCTTGATGCAGATAAAATTGTTAAAATTAATGAAATTCATTCGTCTGATACCAACCCGGAAGCACCGCTAATATATGCTTCATTTGAATACAAAAATGAAAAAGGGCAAAAGGTTGATATTGAAAAAATAAAAAATTCTATTGAATACTTAAATAATTTTGTTTTAAAACTTGAACCGCAAACAGATAAAAATTTTTCGTCAATTTCTAAACAGGTATTTAACTTTGAAAAAGTCAAAGATTTTGCAATGCAAATGAATTCACTGGTTAAATATAACAAGGAAGAAAAAATCGATGAATTGATATGAAAAAATTTTGCAATTATTAGAGAAGCTTTTACTCGAGATGAACTATTAGGTTTTTTGTCTTTAGATATTTACGATCTTATTAAAAATATCGCTGATAGATTAGCTTGAAAAAAAGAGTCAACAAATATTGACATAGAAATAACTAAGAAATTAAATGAAGAAATGGAAAGCTCACAAAGAGATTTTCTTCTTCGTGAAAAGATGAAGCAGTTAAGACAAATGCTTAATGATGAATCACAAAATAATGCCGAAAATATGGAAAAAGACCCAGAAACTAGCCGCAAGTTTCCTAAATATGTAATCGAAGCATTAAAGACTGAACAAGCTCGCTTGGCTGCCATGATGGCTTCGAGCCCAGAGGCAAATATCTCTAAAACATACATTGATTTAATTTTGGCATTACCATGAAGAAAAGTAAGTAAAGAATTAATTGATATAAATCATGTTAGAGAAGTCTTAAATAAACACCATTTTGGACTTGAAAAACCAAAAAAGAGAATTTTAGAATTTATTTCAGTTCTTACTCACAAACAAAATCAAAAAGAAACTGGTGATTATTTGCCTATTAAAAATGATTCTGACCATTTTATTGATACAAAATTATTCGTTCATAAAACTGGTGATACCTTGAATAATCCAGTTAATAATATTCCTATTTTAACCTTGATTGGTCCTCCAGGAACAGGGAAAACCACATTAGCAAAATCCATTGCAGAAGCTTTAAAAAGAAAATTTATCAAGGTATCGCTTGGTGGTGTAAAAGATGAAAGTGAAATTAGAGGGCATAGAAAAACCTATGTTGGGGCAATGCCTGGGAAAATTATCTCCGCTATTAAAAAGGCAGGTGTTTCTAACCCAGTTATTCTTCTTGACGAAATAGACAAAATGTCTTCTGATTTTAGAGGCGACCCAACTAGTGCTATGTTGGAGGTTCTTGACCCTGAACAAAATGCTAATTTTCAAGATCATTATCTTGACCTTGAATATGATTTATCAAAGGTTTTATTTATAGCTACTGCCAACTATTTTGATTCGATCCCACCTGCATTAGTTGATCGTGTTGAATTACTAGAATTGTCAACATATACCACTGCCGAAAAATTAGAAATAGCTAAAGCACACTTAATGCCCAAAGTTTTAGAACAGAATTCGCTTAAGGAATCGCAAATCCAAATTGATGATGAGGTTATAAAATTTATAATTCTTTCATATACAAGAGAAAGCGGTGTCCGTGAGCTTAAACGTTTATTAGATAATATAGCTCGTAAAATAGTTGTGAAAATATTAGATAATGAAATTAAGGATGAATTTAGAGTTTCTAAAGATGTTGTTGTTGATTTCTTAGGCCCAATTAGATTTGAAGATGATGAAAACGAAAATAGAGATCAAATTGGTGTTGTTAATGGTCTTGCATACACAAGCTTTGGCGGCTCTACACTAGCCATTGAGGTTACTACATTTCCGGGCAAAGACGGGATAAAATTAACCGGTCATTTAAAGGAAGTTATGAAGGAATCTGCGCAAATTGCCTTAGGTTATGTGAGAGCAAATGCTGAAAAATTTGGAATTAATTTTGATTTTGATAATAAGGCAATTCACATCCACGTACCAGCGGGCGCTATTCCAAAAGACGGACCATCAGCCGGTGTTACATTTACTACTTCTATAATTAGTGCGCTAACTAGAAAACCGGTTCCCGCAAACATTGGTATGACTGGCGAGATAACGTTGAGAGGTAAAGTATTACCAATTGGTGGACTGAAAGAAAAATCATTAGCTGCATGTCAATTTGGAATTAAAAAAATATTTATTCCATATGACAATATTAAAAATTTAGTCGATGTACCAGAGGAAGTTAAAAAAGAAGTTACTTTTGTACCTGTGAAGTATTATGAAGAAATATTTGATGATATCTTTAAGACAAAATAATTAGAAAAAAAACCTGCTTTAAAGCAGGTTTTTTATTGTTTATTTTATGTTAACTAAATGCTTTAATGTTCTTATATATTGATTAACAAACGACGATTCGTTATCATATCATGCATAAACTTTGTATAATTTTTTGCCATCAACTTCTAATGCTTGAGTTAATTGAGCATCAAATATTGAACCAGCGGTTGAACCAATAATATCACTAGAAACAATAGGATCTTCAGTATAGAAAAAAGATTCTGAACTTGCATTTTTCATTGCCTTATTAATTTCCTCGACAGTTGTATCTTTTTTAAGTTCAACAGTAACATCGATAATTGACCCTGTAATAGTTGGAACTCTTAAAGCAATACCATTCATTTTACCCTTTAGCGTTGGGATAACCTTACCTATCGATTTAGCCGCACCTGTTGTGGTTGGAATCATATTTGAGGAAGCAGCTCTCGCTCTTCTTAAATCTGAATGAGGTGCATCTTGTAATCTTTGGTCTGCAGTGAATGAGTGTACAGTGGTCATGAAGCCTTTTTCAATACCGAATTCATTTTCTAAAACATTTAGAACAGGTGCTAGACAGTTTGTTGTACATGATGCTCCAGAAACAACAACATCGTCTTTTGTTAAAATATTTTCATTAACTGAATAAACTATAGTTTTTACATCTGCACTTTTTGAAGGGGCCGTAATTAAAACTTTTTTTGCTCCAGCATTAATATGCAGTTGGGCTAGTTCAGTTGTTAAGAATCTACCTGTACCTTCAACAACCACATCGACTGCCAATTGTTTTCAAGGTAGTTGAGCAGGATCTTTTTCACTAAATATTGGAAACTCTTTACCCTCTACAATTATTGATTTTTCAGTGTTTGAAACACTAAATGGAAACACGCCATGAGCTGTATCGTATTTTAATAAGTGCGCTAATGTTTTAGCATCAGTTAGGTCGTTGATTCCAACAATTTCAACATCTGCATCATTTCATATTTTTCTAAAGATTAAACGGCCTATTCTACCAAAGCCGTTAATTGCTATTTTTGCCTTCATTTTATTTATACTCCATAAATAATAAAATAATTAATTTAATATTAATAATTATAATTCTAAATAATTCTAAAATAACTTAAAAAAACAAAATATTAGGGATTTTTATAATATAGATAATTCCTTAAATTGTGTTATATTCTTAAACATTAAAATTTAACAAAATTAGCAATTTTGTCTTAAAAATTATAAATTCTATATTTTAAAAGAAAAAAATATTTTGTTTTTTGTTATTAAGTATTTTATTATTACAAATAATTATTTTTCAACTTAAATTAAGCTCTAAAAAAAAAAAAAAAAACATTTTTTAACCCAAAAATTAATTATTTTTTTAAAAAAAGCGCTTAAAATAAGCAAAAAAATGCGAACTTAAATAAGTATTTATTTAAAAAATATGTTTTTTAGTTTAAACTATTAAATGAATTTACAAAAATTTTATTGTATTCAATAACAGTTAAATTTTCAATTTAAATAATGGAGGAGGGCAAAATTATGGACAATGTAAAGCCTGTTCATTTAGCAAGCGAAAAAGCCATAAATCGAAAAATAAAGGTATCAATAATCATTGGAACAATTTTTATCCTTTTATTTCTTGCTTTGTTAAGTGTAGCAATAGCATATTTAGCAGATTACTTGGTTTACATGAATACAGATAGTGATGGGCTATTATGAACCGTAGCACAACGCAGTAAAGGTTTATTTAACTTGTTTGGTTAAATAATAAAGGAGGAAACATGAATGAAAGAAATTTAGATTTAGAAAAGAAGCATAGAAAAGTAAAAAAAGGTGTTATTGTAACTTCTTTATTAACTGCAATACCAGCTATTACTTTAGCTGCTATTGTTCCTTTTCTTCACAATACTGAATATAAGTCAATAGATACAAAAGCTCATGATGACTTGGTTCAAGAGCAAAAGAAGGCTAGAATATTTTTAAATAAGTATGATGAAATGCTTTCGGAGCAATCAAAAAATAAATTACAAACAGCAATTAACTATGCAAATCAATTAATCGCAAATAAAATTAGCAATCAAACAGCTGATGCTGTCTCGGCTATTAGAAATATGCTTGATCAAAGAAATATTTTAAGAAGAATGGTAAGCAGTTTAATGCTTGTTGATTCAAACAGTGCAAAAGTAGCGCGTGATGCTATAGAACAACTAGGCAATTTAGTTAAGTCACCAGATTTAAAAAATGAGTTTAATAAACAACTAGACATCTATAATGCTAGTCAGCAAACTTATGATGATAAACAAAAATTTGCTGATGAGGTTGAAAAAATAATTGCTAAGCAAGACAAGATAGCATTTGATCTAGAATTAAAAATGAATGTTTTTGTCTTAAAGAATATTCAAAAAACAGATAGACTTAATATCAGTATTAAGAATGTTAAGGTTCTAAAATTAATTGATTTTATCAACGGCAAACTTGAACAAAATGTTTTATCTAGGGATAGTGTTGTTGATGTCTTGGATACATTGTTTACAACACAAAGTAATGATTTATTTAAAGATGAATCAATTAATAATGAAGCTGAAATTCAAAAAATTTATTCACAAATTGTTGAGGCAAAAAATCAAGTTGCAACAATGGATTTAGACCAGACAATAAAACAAATCATTTATGATGAACTAGATGCTATTAAGAAGTTTGTAATAGAAAATAAAGGAAATCTATCATTTGAAGTTATAGGACTGCAAGATTCAAAAAAAATAACGGCTTCACAAGTTATCAGTGACTATATATCAACAATAATCAACAAAACATCAGACTATTTTGGCAGTGATGAAACTACCTTAAACAAGGTAAAAGACTTAATTGCACAAGCAGATAAAATTAAACAACAAGTTGATAGCAAGTTTATTGGTGCTATTGATTTTGCTATTATTCAAGCAAATAATAAGGTTAAAGATACAGACCCTTCAACCAACAAATTAAAAACTCCAGCATATAAAATTCATTCCGATTTATATAGGGCGTTAAATGAAATAGCTATTGCGAATAAATTACTTAATGATGCGAAGGAAGAAATTAATAAAATTCAAGATGCAAATTTTAAACAAGAGCTTATTGACAAAATTGAAAATCAAGAATTCAAAAGTAGTGTTGGTTTCTTTGAATATGTTTCAACTATAAATCAGATATTAAGTGATATTGACACTAATAATACCCTTAAAAATTTCTATAAAGAACAATTCAACATATTATCTAAACAGTTGAAATTTACATCTGGAAAAAATAGATACAACAAAACTTTTGTAAATGATGATTCTACGCTTTTAAATGTGCAACAAGCACTTTTAGCTATTAATGAAATTGGCTTTGAGAATACTTCTCTTGCGGATTTAAGTAGTAAATTTGAGGAATATAGCGAATATGAAAGAATTGCCAACAAGAAGGAAATTGAAACTATTATTGAAGGAATCGAAGGAGAAGTTTCAAAAATCGTTAATATAAATAAATATTATCCAACAATCAAAAAAACATATGATAGTTTAAAAACTAAATTATTAGGATTGGCTTCAATTTATTCAACTGCAACACGTAAGGAAATGTCTGTTTTTGAAGATGAAAAGGCTATTTTACCTAATGGTCAAAAAGCGATAACGGGTGGTTTAATCAAGGAAGCTCTTGATTTCTTTGATGTTGCAAGGTTGTCGCATCAATCTAGCCCGATTTTTGAAGACAATAACAAGTTATTGGAAGCTATAAAAAAAGAGTGAAAAAATAATCCTGACTCGCCAGTGGCTAAAGATTTATCATTTAAAACAGCACGTATTAGTGCTGATATTAAATTAATTATGGAAGATTATAAGCTTACCCACGAACAAAAAGAAATAGAGATTGCTAAGCTCAAAAAATTACAGGATGAATATTCTAAGAAAGTGGTTAGTGCTAAAAGATTAGAAAATGCAAAGGATGAAACTGCTCAAATTTTGGCTATTGTTAAAAATAAAGAAAAAGTTAAAACATATTTGGGTAAGGAATTAAATGAAATTCAAAAATTGAAGAGATTAGCTGATGAAGCACTAGCCGATCCAACACAACATGATTTGGATGATATTCAATCTAAATTATCAACAGCTTTGAATGATTTTGAAAATAAACGTTCAAAACTCGAATCATCAACTCAATCAGCAATCATTGCTCAACTTATTGATGATACATTTTCGTCTCGACGCGAAGAAGGTAAAACTACTCCTGTTGAATCTAAATTTTTAGAAACATTAAATAGTCTTCAAGCGGAAGTTGATGCTATTAAAGATAATAAAACTTTATCAGAAAAAGAAAAGAGCGACAAGCGCCAATTAATATCCAATAAATTTGATATTTTACGTGAATCTATTGAGGTTGCGGCAACATTCGAATTGTCTATTAAGCAACTTGAAGTTGAAAATAACGAAGCAAAAAAGGTTTATCATGCGCTAAAAGCTGATTCGACTAATAACAATTTATTTAAAACAATGGAAGCAAGAGATCAAATAAGAACAACAGTTGATAGACTTGAAGTTTTAAATAGCCAAACAGATACTTTAATTGAAAAATATCACACAATAATTGAAAAAGAATTATATAATCCTGAGATTCATAATAAGACATGAATTACAAAACAAAATGTTGATATCGCTGGTCGCACGCAAAAGATTAAATTAGAAGTTGCTAAGGATAAATTAATTAAAGAAAAAATATTATTAGCAAATAATAAACTTGCAGACACAGAATTATTTAATAATTTAAAAATTAATAATGATCCATTTGCATTAATAAATGGTGATATTGAAATATTTGAAAAAGCTAGTCAAGATGGGCTTAATAACATTGATAAGGTTCAAAAAAGTATTGATGAAATGAGTGCAAGCATTACATCTATTCAAGATGAACTTAAAGTATTGTATAGTGATTTGATTAAAGAATCAGATGAAGAAAAAGTTAAAGATATTAGAAGCAAAATTGAATCAAAAAATTTCCAAATTGAAGGTATTTCGCAACGCATTACCTTTGCTTATCAAAATATTATTAACGATACAAATCGAACGGTTGCAAAAATTGCTTCACAACATGATTTACACGAAAAAACTAAATCATCAGCAATTGAATTATCAAAAGTTGATAAAAACAAATATTTGGAACTATATACAGCTTTTACACAAGTTATCAATGTTAATAGAGGTTCGCTAAATGATACATTAGCAGAAATTAATGATAAGATTATTGCCTTAAATGAGATAAATGCAAAAATAGAAATTTCTAAAGAAGTTAAAGATGCTATTGTTCGCCTGCAAGCCGTAAGAGATAATCAATATAAAAATGAAGCAAATGATAAGTCACAAAGATATATTTTTGAAAAAATAGATAAAGAAATTGAAGAGGAAATTATTCAATTTAGTACCTATATTTCTAATTATCGAACCACCAAAGCAGATCTATCCAATCAAAAACAAAGAATTGAATATTTAATTAATCAACATACTGTTAAGAAACAAGAAATTCATAGTCAATTTGAAGATGCTAAGGCTCGTTTAGAAAGACAAATCAATAAGTTCCTAAATGATGAACAAACTGAAAAATTTTCAGTTTTGGTTTCAAATCCTAGCCTAAATAGTGGTTCAGAAATTCAAAAGTTAAAATTGAAATTTGATGAATTAGTTAATAAAACAAAACCTATCCCATCAGATCAAACAAGTAAATCTAATTATGATAAAGCCAAATTTGATGACTTAAAAGCATTATCTTCGAAAGTAGATATTAGTTTTAGAAAAGATGAATTTAAACATACTAAATCATTGGTAGATAGCAAACTAGATAATTTAAAAAATAAGATGAATGAATCGCCAACTATAACTCTACAAAATAACATAACTATTGAGAATTTTATTTCAAATATTAATGAAACTATTCTTCATGCTGATAATGAGGTAACACCGAGAGTTAATGCTATCGATGTGAATGATGTCTTATCTGAAACTCGTAGAATTGAAACCTTAGGAAACTTGATTGATGAACAATTAGCTGTTTCAAAAAGATTATTAGAACTAAAAAATAATAGAAGCACTGATGCATACAATCGTTTAGTAAGTGCTCTTGTTAAGTCAATCCCTGGACAAAGTGCCTCGACAGCACTAATTGAGGATAAAATAACAGAATTGCGGAATGCTTTTGTTGAGTCCGTACCTTTTGAACAATTAAAACAAAATCAAAAGGAAAGATTTGATGCATTTAAAAAGGAAGTAGAAAGCAAGGTTAATACACAAATTCACGATGCTAAAGTAAAAGAATCATTAGTTGGGACTGATGGTTTAATTTCGGAATATGTTAAAGAACTTGAAGCAATTACATACGTAGATGATAAGGCTAAATATATTGGAGAAGTTAATGAAGTTAATAAAAAACTGCAAATTGTAAGAACTAATTTTAAAGCAATTTTATCATTAGCTGAATCCGTAAAAGAAAATGAAGATAAGGTAGCAAAATTAACGGTAGCAGATGGTCCAATTAAGGACGTATTTGATAACCTAAAAGAACAGTTTAAGAAGCAAATTGATGATGCCAAAGCTTCATATAATGATCCTACAAAATATTCAATTTTAAGCCAAAAGAAAGCCGATATATCTTCATTGGTTGTAAGACTAGAAAAGGTTATTGAATTAAATAATAATATTAAAACCTTAAAAACAGAATCAACTCAAATGGCCTATAGAGAAGGTAGAAATACTAATGGTGCTGCGGCTGCTAAGGAAAAGCTAACTAGATATGTAGGAAAATTAGAATCATATGCAAAAGATGCAAAGGTAAATAGTGATTTAAACCAAATGCAAATTTTGGATGAAATAGTTACTAAATTCAAGAGATTAATTACAAAACAAAAAGACATTTTATCAAAATATGATTCACTTGGTGAATGAAATTTTGACAGTCAAAAATATGGCTATGATATTGATCAAAAGAATCTAGGTCAAATTGTAATTGAATCAATTCCAGAAATACCACAAGATACATTTGCTCCAATAACTATAACTTCAAAAATTGATAATGCAACCAAAGTACTTGAAAGCCAACACCTTGCCTATCAATCACTTTACAATACAAGAAAATCTGCATATGAAGAAATTAAAAAGGCTTTTGATAATGAAAATAATATGCTAACAACTTCTGATAAGTATAAAAATCAAGATCAGAAAATATTTGATGAACTTAAAAAAGATAGGACGCAAAGATTTAAAGAAAGATTATTAACCATTTCCCAAATAATGAATGCCACTGATATTAATGCAATTGATAATATAAAATCAGAGGTTTTATCATCACACTCTTTATTTGATAAATATGCTGATTTAGCTGTTGTTGTTGCACAAGCTAAAAAACAAGTAGAAACTGGAAGAAATGCCACAAATAAATCTGATGCTTTAAATAAGGCAATTCAAGTATTGGAAAATGAGTTTAATATTGTGGAAAAAACATCAGCTACGCAATCAAAGGATAATTTTTACTTTGGCGTTTTAATTGCATTAGAAATTGAGGCAAAGCACAAATTAATTGAAAGTAATGCTAAAAAGATAGATATTTTAATTTCTTATTCTGATAAATTGAGTAAATTGAATAGCACAAGTGAAATTAGTGAGGAAGCTAAAAAACCGCTAAAGAAAATTCTAGATGATTTGTTAGTTGAATTAGGTAACCGGGACGCTATTGATGTACGTGGTTTAGAAGCATTAAAAGAAACATATTTAGATGTTGGAAAAAATAGCTTTGAAATTAGTTTAAAAAATAGTATCGAACTAAAAAAAGCTATCACCGCTGCTGAAGCATTTATTCCTACAAACGGTGATAATGATTATAAAACTAAGGAATCGCAAGCGATGCGTAATTTATATCAAGCATTGCAACAAGCTGTTGATGAAGCTAAAAGTAATATAAAAGTTGAACATCATAATGAAGAAAATAAATTAGCTTCTATATTTAAACTTACTAATCAAACGGAAAGTGTAATTCAAAAACTTAAAGATCAAAAACGTGAAGAATTACGAGAATTAAAGGCACAAATAGATGAAGCAAATAATTTTATAACATCATCATATTCTAATGCGGGTAGCGATAAAACAAAAACTCCTTTACAAGATACATTTACAAATGATGCTGTTTCATTATCGGTCGATACTACTTTAGATACACTAGACAATATTAAAGGTGCTAATGAAAAATTATTAAAGGCCAAAAAAGCTCTTGAAGATCAAATTAAGGCAATTGTTAAATATGAAAAAAATCATCTAACTCTTGTTAAAGATAGATTAGATTTATATGTTAAATTATTTAAGTCACAACAAGTTTCGATAGATAATTCAAATAATAAGCAATTAACCCAAGAGCAATCAAAAAAACTTAGTGTTCTATTTAATCTTGATAAACTAATTGATAGCTTTGAACGTAATGTTCAAAAAGCCGGCCAAATTCTAAGCAAGGATACTTCAAACTATAAACTAATTTCACAAGAATTAAGAAATACAACTAATACCCTCGAAAATGATTATCAAACAATTAAGACTTTAACCAAAAGTGCATCCGAACAATTAAAAACGCAAATTAACTCATTTAATGAGGAAATGAAGCAAAATAGTTCAAGTACGAATAATGTTTTTGGAATTGTTAAATTATTAGATGAAAAATTAAATACCTCAAGTAGTGATAATATTAATGGCATTAATGAAATAAAACAAAATATTCAAAAAGTCGAAGAAGCAAATAGCGCACTTCCTGCTAACTTTAATGATCTTGCAGTTCAACAATTGAACATTAATTTTAATAATGATATTAATAGTTCGAATAATGCAACAATAAAAGATGATTTTAAAAAATACTATGAGGCTATTGAAAAATTAATCAAGGCATTAGAAGCTATTGATACATTGATTTATGGTTCAAGTGATTTAAATACAGCCAAGCGTTCACAAGGTAATTTAATTAACTTTTACACAGAAGTGGTATCAAAATCAGATTTTCAAAATATGTTAAGTTTAATTGCTGGAGATCATTTTAAACAGAATAATTCATCAAATACTGTATTTGCCAATATTATTAATTCATACAATACTATTCATAATTCCGCTAAGACACAAATGCAAATTACTGATACTGCTTTAACCAATAAAAATGCCTCTATATCCTCAAAACAAGAAGCATTAAAAGGTATTTTTGCTAATTTGAATAATTTAAATACGTGAATAAATGATCAAGGAAATAATATTTTCTTATTTGATTATATCAATCGCAATGGTGAAGAAAAAATTAGAGAAGTAGAACCTAAATCTACAACATTATATGAAGATTTTATTGAACAAATTAATAAAATCAGTAATCATTCTAGTGCCATGGAACTTGATATAACACAAAATAATGGCCTATTAGATTTATTTGATAAATTTGGAATTTTAAAAAATATCGGCAATTTACCTTACAATACAACTAACGTTAGAGTATATATTACCAGAGCCGCCGCATCAAACCCATGGGCTCCTGAATTCTTGCAAACCGACACTTCAACAAAAAAGACAAAAATCAATTTAAAAGTTGTATATAAAAAACCAACATCACATTCAACGCAGAACTTCTTTAATGATGTAGCAGATAGAACGCTTACATATAATGATGTTTGAATTACATTTAAGACACTATCTTTATTTAGAGTTACTAAAAACGATTTGGGAAGTGAATCTAATACAAAAGAACAAAACAAACAATTTATTAATAGCCATAAAATATTCGAGGCCAAAAAAGCTGGATGAAATAATAGAAATATGAATGTTAACTTAATGAATGCTATTGCAGAGGGAGCAAATAAGCACTTGATTAATCACGATATTAAGTATATTCGTGAGGATGTCACTTTTACTGGTAAACAATGAGATGATTCATTATTTAACAAAGTACAAAAACCAGAAAATCTAGATTTATATAAACTTTCATTAGAAGATGCTATGAAACAAGAATATGCAAATTTCGATCTTTCGAATTCGCATCCTAACTTAAAATATAAAGTACGACTTAAAGAAGAAGGATTATTATTTGATAAAAACGGCGCCGGAAGGAAATATAAACATGCTAAGTTGCCAAACGGGAAAATGTTTTCGTATTGAACACAAACAGGTGCTGACCTTGATTTTACATCCAATTATTTTAGAAATTGGATACCATTTGGTTATACAATACCGGTTGTCTTCGAAGAAAACAATCGACAAGATTTTGGGGTATTGCATATTTGATATGAACTAAAAATTGATAATAATATAAATCAGAATAATGCGTCATTTAAATTTACTGTTTCAGGAAAAGCAGAGTGACATTTCTTTCCTCCGAAAGATGAAGCTGAGAACAATCAAATTAATATGAATCAGTTGGTTATGGAAAACCCTGATAATATCAATATTAAAGCCTATGTTTTTGCTGAAATGTTTGCAGCAAAATGAACTGATAAAACTAAACAAGCAAATAATTCTAATAATAAAGGATATCCAGTTTATAGCAATAATAATCCTAACGGTAGACGTGGTGGTACTGAATGAAATGAGCCACAAATTATTAAAGCATATGATCATTTTGATTTCATGGTAAGGATTCATGAGGATAAAGAAGGGGATAAATAATGAATAGAAGAACAAAAAAAAGAACAACCGCCGTTGTTATGGCTACAATTGCCACTGCATCGACATTAGCTGCGGTATTTTTAACCAAGCATCATAATGATTTTGTGGCCTCAGAAACCAATAATAGATTATTGAAAGAATTTGAAAAAAGTAATTCACTTTTTGAAAAAGTTGTCAAAAAACTTTCTCCAAGTCCAAAACAAATTAAGGAACTTGACAAATTAATTGATGCGGTAAAATTAACATTATCTAACCCCAACTCAACTGCTGTTGAAAAATTTATTTCCCTAGATGACATAAAAAATGTGCAAAAAGATTACATCATTAAGTATGTTAAGAGACTAATAAGTAATAATGAAATCAATAAATATAGTATAAAAGAAATTGAGGAATTATTAAAGGATCAGGCATCAAGAATTAGAGAAATAGACATTAAAAATCAATTTGATTCTATTGATCTTACTGATTTAAAAATCGGTCTTTCTTCTTTTGCAAAATTAAACAAAGAACAACAATTTAATTGAATTAATAGATACAGTGAAACATTAACAATTAAAATTGAATTACAAAGAAGTTTAATCGAAAAATATCTTTTAATACCAAGCAATAGCTTTGATGAAAATATTGTTGAATTAAAAAAGATGCTTCCTACAAAAGCATTACGTGGTGATATTGAACAGGTTATTAATCAAATTGAAAATGACTTGTTATTTAATGATTTTAGAATTAATGATATAGCTATTAATAAACAATTAGTTGAAAATAAAATAATGGATACAAGAAGTACAACTAAGCATGGAGAATTCAATGATTTTTATCAAAAAACAATTAAAGATATTGAAAAAAGTATTGATGCAAACATTTTATTTATAACTTCTGAAATTCTTAAAAAATCTATTAATAGACAAACTGACAAAGATTTATCTGAGCAGTTAGAGCTATTAAGTAACAAAATACTGTTAACTAATTCTGTTTTGCAAAATAAAAATGTTTTTGATCAAATGATTACATTTGTTATAAAAAATAAAATGATTTTGCAAGAAGAATTAAATGAAATACTTAATTATCAAGTAACCAAAAATTATATTAACTTGGTTGAATATTACAACAATATAGTTGCAATCAAAATTGATAGTTCATTAACCATAGCTGATTTGCGATTAGCAAAAGCTAATTTTGATATTTATGAAAAAGCCTTAAATGATCAACAATTATCATCGGAACAAATTATTAATGAATTTAAGCTTTTTGTTGAATATGTAAAAAATGTAAATATCAATAATCTAGCCAATCATTTTGGAGCAATTCTGAATGAAAAGGACTATAAGGTTTTAGTTAATACAAATAACTTTGAAAAAAATAATAAACAAGAAATTATTAATAAAGTTATTGATTTCATGAATCGAATTAATCATATTCAATATTTGGATAGTTACATCACAAATATTATTAATGAATATTCACAAGTACATAAAAACAATCCTAGATTATTAAATGAACAAGAATTAAATATTGTTTTAAATCAATTAGCAGAGGTAGATAATGCTAATATTAATGATGTCCAAGATAAAATATCAGATATTAACGATTCGGTTTCTACATTAGTTGAAACTAGATTAGAACTTGCAAATATCGCCAAAGAAATTGATGATACTATTATTAATATCAACGGATTTAATAGTAAGAATAAAGAAAAATATTTAAGCAAAGATGTATTGCAAAAAGCAACAGATTTAAAAAATCAGATATTAAGCGAAAATATTATTGCTAATTTAACAACACAACAAATTATTGAAAAAAAATATAGTATAAGAGAACAACTAAGAACCCTACAAAAGGCTCAGTTAGATTATTTACAAAAAGCGACATCACTTGAAATTGCAAGATTAAAGGATTATGATTTATTAAGTATTACACAGTTAACTAGTGATAAACTGAATCAAGTAAAATCGCAAAAAGTTGACATTACCTTACTTGCTAAAATATTTGATAAATTAAACATTGAATCTAAAAAAATTACATCAATTAATTACAATCCAATAATTTCAAAAGATATCCTTAATCAAATTCAAAAATATAAATTAATTGCTATCCTCGAAACGACGTATCTGCAAAATAATGCCGCTCAATCACGTATGGACGTTGAAGATTATACATTATTAACATTTAACCCAACTAATGAGCACCCACATATTTATACTGATTATGAACAAACACAACTAGATAAATTAAGCAAAACTAAACAGGATCTTACTGATCGAGCTACAGAAATTAATAATTTATTAAAAGAACTATCAAACGGTAATAGTGTCGATACACAAAAAATAAACTCATTTAGTAATACTAAATCAGTTGAAGATGTTATTGAAATAACAAGTAATATTCAAGAAAGTGCCAAAATAATCAGAAAAGTTAATTCCACTCTCAATGATCTTGATAAGCTTATTGATGAAATTAATGGTGATGATGATATTAAACATCAATTTGTGCAGGATTTTGCAGAAATCGAACAAATTAAAGCAGATATTAAAAAAGCGCTATCTGCTACACCAGTTGATTTTGCTTTGGTTAATAGATTAAGCCAGGAAGCTGATAAAAAACTTGTAAACCTAAGAGACAAGCGAAAAGATAGTAGTCTTGAATCGCAAATTAAAAGTATTGAAAAATTAATTAATAAAAATTATCCACACCAGGATGCATCGGAGCCTGTTTCCGAGGGAGAATCATCGCTACGTTATGCCTATAATGAACTGTTAAATCAGTCGCGTCAACAAGGTTTAACAAAATCGGAAAAAGATGAGATTCTAGATAAGGCTAATAAAATTAAGGCAATGATTCCTTATGTAAAGGATATTGAAAATAATATTGCAAGATATGAAAAAATATCAGATGAATATAATGCCCATATTGATAAACGATCACGTGTTCCTCAAACAATCGCTTCCGCAGAAGGAACCAAAAATGAAATTGATTTGGTAATTAGACAAATTGCTAACATTAATAATTTACCTGATGTTGCAAAAGTAGCTGATTCGGCAAGACTATCAAAATCTATTAATGATGACCTCGATCTCGCTTTTCATAAAGATCAAATTCGTGCACGAAACGAAGCTATTCAAGCCAAAACATATCCGATATCTGCTAATTTAAAACCAATTGAAACAAAAATAAATGATGCTATTAAACAATTGGATGCATATGCTAAAAGCAAGGAAACTACAACATCAGATGTCACTGCACTTGATGCTGTAAAAGTCTTAACAGGACAATCTGAACTTGTTGATATTACTAAACGTGCTATTTTAGAAGCTGATAAAATCAAAAATTCACCTTCATTAGTGGAAACAGAATCAGCTAAGGATGCAAATGCTTTATTAGATGAAATTGAAAAAAATTTACCTGATCATTCTGACACAATTGAATTAATCGGAAAGAAAAAGAAAGCTATTGAGGATGCTATTGTTATTGCACAATCAAAACACGAATTACGTAAGATTGTAATTAATGATTTAGTTAATGTTTTAAGTGAAGATCAACAAAAGTATAGAATCCTTGAAGTTGTTAAGAATAAAGTTAATGCTGCTAAGGAAATATATGAAAAAATTCTTTCTGTCAATTCTTCATCAGGGGGTGAAGCTTATACTCCCGAAAGTCTTGCGTTGAAAGTTGAAGAACTAAATGAATTAGTTAAGAAACTTGCTATCGAACGTGATGATCTCATTAATAAATATAAGGAAGAAAAAGCAAGAATTGAACTCGAGGTTATTCAGTATGATAAAAAGTCATATCATAATCTAGCTAAGCCCGATGCCTTAACAACCTTTGATAATTATGAAAAAGCCCGTCAAAAATATGTAATGGATATTAATGATCCTATTAACTCAACCATTGAATCAATTAGAGAAAATGAAAGAATGATGGCTGCGGGTTATCATAAGGATATAGTTTTAATCACTCTGGAAAAATATAAAAATTTTGTAAAAACAAATGTCGACGCCCTTCATTCTTCATCGGAAAAGAATTTTATTAAAACTTATTCTGATAGATTTTTAGCAAGAATAAATAATCAAATATCAATTGATATCGATTTTCCTATAGCTCAAAATTTAATTGTCAATATTAATGAGATGCTAAAATTCCATGTGTTGCAAATTGGCGTAGCGACAGAATTAGATTTATACCAAAAGGATTTAGATTCAGATGTCAAAACACGCGCCATTGCTGAACTTAAGGCATTATTAAGCGATGAACACGCACCATTAGAAACATTAAAAATTAAGCAACAAAATGAATATGTTCTTAAGGAATTGACTCGTATTAAAGAAGAAGCTGGTCTGAGAGCAAGAAACAAACAAAAGGCAATTGGTTTATTGCAACACTTTGAAAACTTCCGTGCCCTTCCTGGATTGAATAATGGCCAAAATCAAAATCGTGTTTTAGTTAATGAAATTGCTAAGCAAATTTTTGGCACTAAAATAATTGAACTGGGAGATCTAGCTGATAATAGCCTAGCAACAAATTCTAAGGAAGCTATTGATCAAATACTATCATCAAACTTGCAATCAACGACTAAGGCTCAACTTTTACAAGTTAAAAATCGAATTGAAACTATTGAAAAAATCAAGGAATATTATGACATACTCGCTTTAATTATTGGTTCTGCCGAAACAATAATTAGCGCTGCAGGTTCTGCAATTAATGATACTGTTAATTCATATATAACGCAAGATTTAAATCCTTTATTATCACAAGCGAGAGATTTATTTAAAACAGTAAGTACAGATAATACAAAAACATCAGATGAATTGGCTGAAATAAATAAACAAAAATTTGTTGATTTAATTAAAAAAATTCAAGTATCAAAAGAACGTATTTTAGATGTTATCGAAGTCACAGAAAAGATTATCGGTAAGATTAAAGATATTAATAGTGATCTTACATTTTATGATCTTGAATCAATCAGTGGAACAAGAAATAATGACAAAATTGACAGTTGATTGAACTCATTATTAGCCGAAGCTGCTAACAATCTATCTGAAACAACGGATTTACAAAAGTCTCAAAGAATTCAAAAGGTTAAATCAAAAAGTGAAGAGACATTAAAATTAGTTCAATTGTTAAAACAAGTATCTCAAACAGTGGGAATATGAAGACTTGAACGCCAAGGTTCATCAAATTACGATGCAACGCAATTTGATGAAAATAAATTAATCCAATTTATGTGAAATGCCTTGCCTAATATTGGACAAAATCCTGAAAAAGAACAGATTACTAAATATATTAATGAATTAACTACTAAGGTTAATGAACAAACGAAAATACGTCAAACTCGTAAAGACTTATTTGATGCTATTAATAACATTAAGGGTTCTGCAGTATATCAAAACGCTAAACAATATCTGCCCCTAATAACATCATTAAATAATCAAATAGATGATATTATCGATGCATCAACTAATAAAGAGGAAACAAATAGCGTAGAAAAGTTAAATGAAAATCTAAATAAGGTTAATAACCTAAAAGCATTTTTATCTAAGTTAGTCGAACTCGCCTCAAAAGCAACGGAAATTGAACAGTTTGTTAGTGCTTTCGTTCCTTTGGATGTTACTGTGAATACAAATAAGGCTGAGTTAGAAAATGAATTAGCTACTGTTAAAACATTATATGAAGCCAATATTTCATCAGCAGACCAAACTGAGGAAGCATCAAATAAAATTGATAAGAAAATCAAGAAACTTGAACTTCTTAAAGCACGTTTAGAAGTTTATCAACAGCTAGCAAGTGTTAAGTTAAAAATTAAAAATGATACTGTTATTATAGCGAACGAAAAAGCAGTAATTAATAAAAAAATTACAGAATTTGAAAATGAATTAAAACAAGTCCAATTAGATGAAAATACTGATCCTAATACATTTGCAAACTTAGCACAAAAGTGATTGAATGGAACTGGTAATGATTCAATTGAATATGTTTTTGCCAACGCTAAAACATTAGCATACAAATACCAAGACGCCCAAAATATTCTTTCTTATAAACAAACAGGATTAAATGAATTACTTGATTCTGAGGCTGTTAAGGAAGCTTATAATCAGTTGCAGACATTAATTACGGAATCAAAGCAGTTAAACTCTAATACTAATAATGATGAATTAGCTAAATTAGCTCAGATAAAGAAGATTCAAGATAAAATTGATGGTATTGTTAATGAAAAAGTTAACTCAGCAAGATCTCTTCGTACTAAAACTAGCGAGCTTCATACTAAATTATCAAAACCAGGCCAAAATGATGTGCTATTACCAACATTTGAAGCAAATGCTGTTAATTCATTAAACATTAATAATGTGAAAACCAAAGATAATACTTATTCTGAGGCAGTAGAAGCAATTAATAAAACTAATACCGCTTTGAGAAAAGCACTTGATGAATATAAGAAGCAAATTGTTGCTACTTTTGATACCCAACAAACACTTTTAAATACCGAGTTTCAGAAGCTTGTTGATTTCAATGCAAATATAATTAATGATACATTATGGACACAAGGCGCTAAAGATAAACTAATAAATCTAAGAAATCTAAAAACCTCTATTGAAACGTTTATTAATCAAAATAAAAACTTCAAAAACACAGTTGATAGTAAATATATTTCCATCGGTTCAAAAAATTCTTTTATAAATGATTTTATAAATTTAAACCTTGAAAATATCAAACTAGCAAAAGAAGCAAAGCAAAATCTAACACAAAAAATAAAAGATGATATTTCTCAAATGATTGAAGATGGCACTGGTATTATTTCAAAGCTAACTACTACTTTTGATAAATATAATTCTCAATTTTCTAATAATGTTTCAACTAAATTGTTTGAAAAAGCAGGGTTTGAAAATTCTAATAAATTATTTGATGAATTAAAGCCAAAATTTGAATTATTAAAACAAAAAATTTCAACAATAAAAACTACTGAATCGGCTCCTGATTTACAAACTTATGCATTTGATACAAAACAATTGATAAATGGATATGATGAATTAATTAATGAATTTAAGTCAGAATTCAGTAGCCTTTTAAATAAACGTAGAGATTTAACAGAAATTTATCAATTGTTATTCAAAACATCAGTTAAGTGAAAAAATAATAACAACAAACTTACTGCTCTTGAAACTAAATATTCACAGGATTATGAATCATTAAATAGTGAAAAAGATAATTTAGTTAAGGAAAAAAGTGAGGATATTATTAATGACTTATTCTTAGTTGAAAAAACTAATACCGCATTAAACAATATTGAATCTAAGCTAAAAGTTTTATTAGATTGAACTAATACAAATAGCAAACTATTTTATGAAACTATTTTAGGTGAAACTAATTCAAACGATCAAAATGCTAATAAAACTAAACCATATTACCAAATTTCTGCTAAACCAGGAATTACTAGGGAAGAATTTGATAAGAAACTTGAAATAATATTACCTAATGATTCATCAAATGAACTTGATATTACAAATCTTGATGGATTTCTTGAATTATTTGATACATTTGCATTTACCAAAATTGATAGTAATTCAATCTATAATCCCTTAAACTTTAAGGTTAAATTAGTCAAGGATTCATCAACTAGCAAATTTATTAAACCCGGTAGTTCAAGCATTACCGAGAAAACCAATAATCTTAAATTACGTTATGAATTTAAACCAACAAATTTAGAAGTATTTAAGGAATTTTCAGGATTTTCTGTTGAAAAAGATGTAGATATTACATTTAAGACGAAGCAAGATTTACAACTTCAAGCGGGAACCTCAGGATTATTCTTTAAAGATTATAATAAATCTAATCTAGGTAAAAATACTAAACAAGTTATTGGTAAAGCTGATGAATTAGGTTGAATGCAAACAACTGCTGAAGAAGTTAAAAAACAAACTATTAAAACATTTAAAGAAGCATTGGGCCTTAAAAATTCTAATGATGCTGTAATTATTAATTACAAAACTAAGGAAATATTTGATTATAAGAATGCCAATAGTGCAGCTAGTGCCACCGTTACTAAGCGTGATGGTTGAATAGATAAAGCTAACTTTAATATTAAGTTTCAATTCCCTGAATTTGATGTTTATCAACAATCTACATCAGTAACATGAGAATCGGAAAACCAAGTTTTAAGAATAAGAGTTATTAATGATAAATTAATTCAAGTGGAAGCGATATTACCTGGAAAAATATTAGTTGGACCACAAAATTATACTCAAAACCAACATACCATCGTGGACACACAAGGAAATAAAATTACAAATGCAAGTAATAAAACCTACGATCCTTCGAAAACGATGCCTGTTGCTGCGATATATACATTAAGATTAGATGTAGATTATGATCAAAATAGTAAGGATGTTTCATTATTTATTAATCGTTATGAAAGTTTTAATGTTGCCAAAAATAAAGCATTACAAGATAGTTCAATAACACCACTTTCTACATTTACAACTAATTTTAATAATAATAAAATGGAATCTACCATGGCATATGTTTGATCAAATTATGACTTTGCTAAATGGCTGTCTACTCATCCTACAAGTTGGCAAACACCAGATAATGCTGATAGTAGTAATAAATCGCCACTTGATTACCCTAATGACGGATTTAGAAAAAGTGGTGGCTCAAATAAAGAATGAGATCAAATGTTAGGCAATGACCTTTGAGTAAAAAATACAAGATCATCAGGGACTTATATATGAACAAATAATGATCAACAACAAATAATTCAAGATAGCGAAATTGAAAAACTCGCAGTAGTTTATAACTCTGGTATTATTAATTTTGAATTTAAAGATTTAAAGAAATAATGCTTAATTTTAAATCAAAACCTATAAGCTGTAAAGGTTTTGGTTTTTTTGTTTTAACTTTGTCAATAGATCCCTAAATGTCTAAAGAAAAAAAATCAAATAATAAAATTACACCAAAATTTGGTGTAATTATTTATGATATTTAATATTTTTCTTAATGGCTAACCCACGATAAATTTGTTCAATTAACATGATTCTAAATAACTGATGTGGGAAGGTCATTTTTGAAAAACAAATTTTATTTTTAAATTTTGTTTCATCTACGCCATTCGACCCACCAATAATAAAAGTTAAATTATCTTCAATAAGTATATTAGAAAATTCCTCACTACTCATCTGTTTTCCTTGTAATGAAAGATAAAAAACTTTTGAACTTTTTGGTATTTTTGCTAATATTGCTTTAGTTTCCTTTGCAATTTTAATATCAATATTATCATTAATAATTTCTTTAATTTCAATTAAATTAATTGTTGCTAAAAAGTTTATTTTTTTTAAATATGAATCATAAATTTTCTTAATATCTGAACTTAAAGAACCAACTGCAATTAAGTTTATTTTCATTTTTATTTTTTATTTTTTACGGTTATTTAGATAAAACATTAGCATTTGTATGTCGGAAGGGTTGATTCCACTAATTCTTGTTGCTTGTCCAATAGTTGAGGGTCTAATTTTTTCAAGTTTTTGTCTTGCTTCTGTAGCGAGATTATCTACCAAGGAATAATTTATATTTTCAGGGATTTTTAGATTTTCCAGGCGAATCATTTTTTCAGCAGCTGTTTCTTGTTTTTTAAGATACCCAAATAGTCTTACTTGAATTGTTAATTCTTCAATGAAGGGAAAATCATTTCCTAAGATATCTATTGGGTCTGTCTCAGGATTGGCAAGTAACTTAAGGTAAGATTGGCCATTGATAACGTTATATTTAATGCCTAATTCACTCTTTGAAGACACATATTTATTTTTAAGTTCTTCAATTGTTGTTTGAATAAGATTATATTTATTAACAATTTTTTGATATTCTTCTTCATTTATCATTTTATTGTCATAAGCATATTGGCATAATCTTTCATCAACATTGTCATTTCTTAATAATAATCGATATTCCGAACGACTTGTTAACATACGATATGGCTCTGTGGTACCTTTGGTAACGATATCATCAATTAAGACACCGATATAGGCATCGCTTCTTTTAATTTCCATAGAAGGCATATTTTGAATCTTATTTGCTGCATTAATTCCGGCTATTAAGCCTTGGGCTGCTGCTTCTTCGTAACCACTTGTTCCATTAGGTTGTCCGGCCGAAAAAAAGTTTTCTAATATTTTAGATTCTAGCGATTTATATAAATTAAGTGGATTAATAGCATCATATTCAATGGCGTATCCATATTTTTGAATTCTGCAATTTTCTAATCCAGGTACTGATCTAATCATTTCATCTTGGACATCGACAGGCATTGAAGTAGATAAGCCGTTAATGTACATAATGTCACCTTTTTTAGTTTCTGGTTCAAAAAATATGTGGTGTGTTTCCTTGTCTTGAAATCTAACAATTTTGTCTTCAATGCTAGGGCAATATCTTGGTCCGATACCAATAATTATTCCAGAATATAATGAACTTTTATCAAGGTTTTTTAGTACTATTTCTTTGGTTTTGGCTGTTGTATGGGTTAGAAAACAAGAAGTTTGTTCATCTAATTTTATATTACTTCGCTTGGAAAAACAAAGTTCAGTTTTATCTAGAATTTCTCTTTCTACTTTTGTAAAATCAATACTATCAGTATAAATACGACAAGGAGTTCCGGTTTTTAATCTTTGGATTTCAAAACCATATTTAGCTAAATTTTTGGATAGAGTTGAACTATTTTTTTCGCCGTCAGGACCATCGTTTTTAATATCAGTGCCTCGTAGGATGCGTGAGTTCATATAGACACCGGTTGTCATAATTGTGACTTGTGAGTGTATATCGCCGTGTTTTAAAGTTTTAACACCAACACATTTTTTGTCAACTATGATTAGATCAGAAACTTCATCTTCAATTAAAACAATATTATTTTCTTTTTTTACAGCATTTAGAATTATTTGTGAATATTTATCTTTGTCTATTTGGGCCCTAAGCGATCAAACAGCTGGACCTTTTGAAGTATTTAACATTTTAATTTGGATCATGGATAGGTCGGCAAAAAAGCCCTGAACTCCTCCTAGGGCATCGATTTCACGAGTAATAATTCCTTTTGCCGATCCACCAATCGATGGATTACAAGGTAGCATTGCTAAGCGGTTAGTATTTAGAGTTATTAAGGCTACTTTTAGATTTCTTTTTGCTAGTGCAAAAGTTGCTTCGATTCCGGCATGACCACCACCTATTATGATAGCATCATACTGATTGTTCATTTATTAAGTACTATTCTTTAATATCTTTAAGTATTTTTTCAATTCTTGCAGCTTCAGGCTCAACTTTATCAATTAAAAATACTAGTTCTGGTAATTTTTTATATTTTCAACTTTTAGCTACAACTGAACGAATAAATGGCGCCATTGAAGTCACTTTGTCAAAGTATCTTTCCTTGTCTTTAAATAAGGTTATATATACTTTAGCATGTGATCCATCGTTTGATAAAATTACGTCGTTAATTGAGATGTTTGTTACATCAAAATCTTTTAATTCAAAAAAACTATTTCCAATTAATTCTAATAATAATTGAGTTTTTCTTTCATGCATAATTGCGTTCATATTATACTAATACATCCTCATAAAATTTTAATTCATCATCTATATCTATTTTATCAAAATCTTTAATATGGGTACCAAAATCAAAGCCTTTTTCGACAACTTTAACATCATTTTTTTCTCTTTTTAAGGAGCTTATTGAGCCCTTAAATATACTTTTGCCTTTTCTAATTACTTCAACTTTGCAAAGTTCTTTCGCTTGTCCTTCAAGCATCATGCAACCTGCAATTGTTCCTACTTTCGAGTAGAAAAAAAGTTTTATAACAACAGCCTGTCCAATTAATTTTTCTTCATAAACTGGTTCTTTTAAGGTATTGATAATTGCTTCTATTTCCTCAACAATTTTATAAATAATGTTATGAGAAACAATTTTTATTTTTTTAGTTTCAGCTAGTTTTTTAATTTCACTTGATGTGCTAATGTTAAATAGATAAATTCTTGAATTAGATGCTTCAGCTAAGAGTAAGTCTGCTTTAGTTAGTTCTCCCGCTGTTGCTCTAATAACATTAACAGAGATTTCATCATTTTTTAATTTAGATAGCGTTTGTTTAATTGCTTCAGCAGTCCCCTGCACATCGGTTTTAATAATTATGTTTAAGGTTTTTTGTCCATCTTTTATAGCGAAGGAATTTCTTTCACTTAATTCTTTTTGTTTATTAATAAAAGATTTTTCTTCTGCTAGCTTCTTAGCAAATTTTTCATCACTAATTACAATAAATCTATCACCTGATGAGGGATTCTTATTGAGACCTGTAATTATGCAAGGTGTGCCTGGTAAGACTTTTTGCAATGGTTTTCCCTCGGTTGAGGTTAAGCTTCTAATGTTTCCATATTGACCACCAGCGACAATAAAATCTCGAGGCATAAGAGTACCATTTTCAACAATAACCGTTGACACTACCCCTCTACCTTTATCAATCTTTGATTCAATAATAGTTCCAAAAGGATCGCGATTCAGATTAGCCTTTAGGTCTAGTAAATCAGCTTGAAGAAAAATGGATTCTAATAAAGCATCAATATTATTATTCATCATTGCTGAACCATAAATGAATTGGTTTTCGCCTCCTCATTCTTCACAAATAATATTATGCTCACTTAGTTGGCTTTTAATTTTCTCAGGATCTGCATTTGACTTATCCATCTTATTAACAAAGATAATAATTGGCACATTGGCAGCTTTCGCATGATCGATGGCTTCAATAGTTTGCGGTTTAACTCCGTCATCTGCAGCTACAACAATAATAACAATATCAGTTACCCTAGCCCCTCTCGAACGCATTTCAGTAAACGCTTCGTGTCCAGGGGTGTCAAGAAAGGTAATTTTTCTACCATTATATTCAACTTGATATGCACCAGTATGTTGGGTAATCCCGCCAAATTCTGTTGAAAGAATGTTACTTTTTCTAATTTGGTCAATTAGTGTTGTTTTACCGTGGTCAACATGGCCCATAATTGTCACAATGGGAGGGCGTGTTGAAAGGTCGTTTGGATCATTAATAACTTCAAGTTTATCAAATAAATTTTCAGCATCAACTGATTCTTCTTTTTGAAAATCAAGATTATAATGTAAACATATTTCCGCAATTTCTTCTTCATTTAAAAAGGTGTTAATATTTTTCATTATTCCTTTTTTAAAGAAGTAGGTTAAAATTTGCGCAGCAGTTTGGTTAATTTTTTGACTAAATTCACAAACTGTTAGTGGACCTGTAAAAATAAATACCCCATTTTTGACTTTTGCTTCTACAACGTTTAATTTTTCTTTAATATTGTCTACATTTGAAATTCTTTTGTTACATTTTTGCTTAGCCATATATTCACCTCATTTCATAATTTTTTATAAATACAATCATCAATATTTTGTCTAAATGCTTTATTTAGTAAATGCTTTTTAAAAAGGGTTTCGATTTGTTCCTCATTATCTAAACAGTATGTTCCCCGACCACCTAGTTCAATGTTTGGATCAAAATAAAATTCATTATTAATTTTTGCAAATCTAACTAAGTTTTTTATAGGATAAATTTTTCCATCAACAATAGATTTACGACTATATTTTTTATCAATCTTCATCATTTAAATCACCTAAATCTAAATTCTCTAAACCAGCACTTAGGTCATCATCTTTTTTGAAGTCCTTCATTTTTGTTTGAGTTATTTTTTCATAGTCGGCTTCGATTTTTGCTTTGTCTTTAATTTCATTTTGTTTAGTGTTACCTGAGTATACATCTAAATCTTCCATTTCTTCGTTTTCTAATTCATTTTGCATATCAATTCATGTTCTTTCTATTTCCTCATCAGAAATAGATTCATATAATTGTTTTTCAAAAATATGATCTGTTTGTTGTGCTTTTTGTCTAAGCTCAGCTAGGTCTTGGTCAAATTCTGATATGTTGAATGTATTATCAAAGAATGATTCATTGGATTTCTTAGAATTTCTATGATTGCTAATTGGTTTTAGATTTAACTTTTGACCTACATATTTTAATTTAGCTTCTTCTTCAGTAATATTTGCATTTTTAAATGAATATTTTATTTGGAGTTGATCGGCTTGCGCTTGGCTAATTATGTCCAAACGGCTTCTTGTTAATTCTGAGGCAAGTCGAACATTTTGTCCTTTTTTACCAATTGCTAAAGTATGTTGAGCATTAGGAACAATAACAATAAAACTATTGAACTGCGGAGTTGAATCTTCTTTTTCGACAATATCAATAACTCTTGAAGGACTAACGGCATTCATTACAAATTTCTTTTTGTCCTCATCATATAATACAACATCAATTTTTTCGTGGTTTAGTTGTTTCGAAATAGCTTCAATTCTAGCTGAATCTGTTCCGATTACTGTGCCTAATTCTTCGAGAGCAAAAGGCGCTTTTTCTGTTTTTCTTATGGCAACTTTTGCTCTTTCCCCTGGTATTCTAACAACCTTAATAATTTCAATAAATCCCTCAGCAATTTCTGGTATTTCTTGTTCGAATAATTTATTTATTAATTTAGATTCAACTGAGGATACTAATATTTGTGCATTTTTAGATTCAGGTTTTACTTCTTCAATATAAACATCTAACAAATCGCCGGCTTTTAGATTGGATAATAATCTTAAATTGCTTGTAGATGGTGGCATATAAGCAACAGTTCCATCACGAAATTCCATGAGTGTACCAGTTTTGGTAATATTTGTTATTTTAGCTTTAACTATAGTACCTATTAAGCTACTATATTTATTAAAGGTTAATTGTTTTTCCAACTCTCTAATTTGTTGGTTGAAGATACTTAGAATTTTTTGATAATCACGTTTATGGAATAATTCGAAATCTATTTCCTCGGCAATGATATCGCCCTCCTTAATATCTGCATTAATTTTTTTAGCATCGCTTAAAGCGATTTCAATGCAAGGGCAAAAATTATCTTTGTCTTCATATGTTATAGGGTCATTAGTAACGATTTTTGTATGGTTTATTATTTTAAACTGTTTCTTATCTTTATCAATGATAAATTCTAATTCAGCATCAGGATCATATTGACTAAAAATCACTTGTTCAACAGCTTTTTTAAATAAATCAACTACTGCTTCTTCATCAATATTTTTGATCTGTGAAACATTATATATAGCACTAAAAATTTGTGTTGCTTTTAGTTCCGAATCAAAAGTTTTGGTATTCATTTTTATCTCCTTTTTTATATCTTATAATTACAAAAAGGATCGGCCTATGGCCAACCCTTTTTAATCTTAATTAAAAACAGTATAATAAAATTTTAATACATTAATTTATTTTCAAATAATTTTTCCTTGAATTTTTGAGTTTACTTTATCAATATCAATAATTTTTATATTTATGTTATCGCCAATTGAAACTAGTTCATTAGGATGGTTGATATATTGGGAATTTTCCTTCTTCATATTACGAATATGAATCAAAACATTTTCCTTTAGGCCAATATAGGCAAATACACCGAAGTTGGTAATATTTTGAACCTGGCCAATAATTTCTTGACCCAGTTGGATATCACTAAATTTTAAAATTTTGTCATTAACAATATATCCTGGTTTATCATCCCTTATATCCTTTCCAGGTGCTAATAAAGAATCAATAATTAGGTCAATGTCATATTGATTTGCGCCTAGGTTTTTAGCAAATTCATCCTTATTAGTTGAAAGCAATATTTCCTTATCGATATTTTTTAAATCAATAGCTAATTCTTTTATTATTCTATCGGCAAGTTCGTATAAGTCAGGGTGTATATTTGTCTTATCATAAAATACATTAGAATCATAAATTCGTAGAAAACCAACTGATTGTTCATAAGCTTTAGGGCCTAAACCTTTAACTTTTTTAAGATCAGTTCTTGATTTAAATAAGCCGTTCTCATTACGATAATCAACAATATTTTGTGCTAATGATTTCGAAAGGCCAGAAACATACTCTAATATATATTTGGTTGCGGTGTTTAAATCAATTCCAACCATATTGACTGCCTTTCCGACTTTGAATGCTAATTTTAAAGATAATTCTTTTTGATTAACATCATGTTGATACTGACCTACCCCAAGAGATTTTGGTTCAATTTTAATTAGCTCATTCAAAGGATCTTGAAATTTTCTGCCTATATTAATTGCTGATCTAAATTCTAGTTCTAAATCAGGAAATTCCTCTTGCGCAATTTTTGAAGCCGAGTATACAGAAGCGCCTACTTCGCTAACAATGGCAAATTTAGTGTTTTTGTTTAATTCTTTTTCTCTTCTTATTTTTAATAATTTATCAATAAATTCTTCTGTTTCACGGCTAGCGGTTCCATTTCCAATAACAATTAGATCAATCTCATATTTGTTAAGTATTTCATGCATCTTTTTGACTGCATTTAGAAATTCTTCTTTTGAGTTAGTGTGTGGATGGATAACAAAACCTTCTAAATATTTTCCATTACCGTCTAGCATTGCACATTTGCAGCCGTTAGTATATCCAGGATCGATAGATAAAATATTTTTATTTTTTGTGGCTGGAGAAAGTAATAAATCTTCAAGGTTTTGAGCAAAAATTTCAATAGCTTCTTTTTCGGCACGCTCAAATAAATCTGTCTTTATTTCTCTTATTATCGATGGAAATATTAAACGATCTAGTGAATCCTTTATTGCTTCATTAACAATCTTAGCTGTTCTTTTGTTGATGAAAAATTTGTTGTTTAGATAATAAATGATAACTTTTTCATTGAATTCAATTGTATATGAAATGATTTTTTTGTCTTCACCACGAGTAATAGCTAATACACGATGGTTAGGGATATTTTTAACCTTCTCACTATAGTCATAATATTGTTTGAATGTTTCTTTTTCGTCATCCACACTTTTCTTTTTTGTTACGATAACACCGTAGTTTATAAGTTGATTTTTAACATATTCACGAACTGAAATATCTTGTGAAATATTTTGAGCAATTATATATTTAGTTTGTTCTAAAACTTGTTCAACATCTTTTAATGTATCTCCATTAATATATTTCGAAGCTTCTTTAAAAACATTAAATTTTTCATCCTTATTTGTCATAATAAGCTCAGCAAGTGGCCCTAATCCTAACGCAAGAGCTTCGGTGGCTTTTGTTTTTTTGCCTACCTTAAAAGGTTCATATATATTTTCAACTTCCTGCTTAGTTATTGCATCATCAATTTTTTTCGATATTTCAACATCAAGTAGCTTTTTTTCTTCAAGAATTTTTTTAACATATTCTTTCCTTTTTTGAAGTTCTACATCATATTCATAAAATTCGCTAATATTTGCAACTTGTTCTTCATCAAGACCACCGGTCACATCTTTTCTATAACGTGAGATAAAGGGAATTGTAGCACCCTCTTTTAATAATTTAAGGGTTTCACTAACCTGCTCATTACGTATATTCAATCTTTTTGCAACATTTTTTATTGATAAATCAATCATAATTTCTCCAATTTTTATTTATTATCTTTAGTACATTAATTATAAAGAAATTATTTTTTAATAGGTCTTTTTAGATTTTTTTTAAAGCAAATTAATTTATAATTTTTAAGAATTATTGAATTGTAGGAAGAATAAATTTATGTTAAAAATTGGCATTATTGCAGAATATAATCCATTTCATAATGGTCATATATACTTAATTAATAAAATTAAAGAAAGATATCCAAATTCGAAAATTATTGTTGCCTTGTCCTCTAATTTTACCCAACGTGGTGAGATTGCTTGCGCTCCTTTTGCAAAAAGGAAAAAAATATGTATGAAATATGGTGTTGATAAGGTTGTTAAGCTAGATTTTGAAACTTCAACACAAGCAGCACACTTTTTTGCAAAAGGCTCAATTGATATGTTAGATAAACAAAAAATTGATATTCTTTTTTTTGGAACATCCGATAGCGATGAAATAAAAAAATATATAAGTGCTGCCAGGTTATTGGATGAAAATGCGGATTTATATAACAAAAATGTTAAGTTGCTTTTAAAACAAGGAAAATCCTTTATTTTATCCTGTTATGAATCGTTAAAACTATTCTTAAAAGAAGAAGAAATTCCACAAGATATTTTGGGCTTTGAATACACTAAATACATATTAAAAAATAAACCTCATATTAAACTTGATTGTATTAAAAGGTCAATTTCACATCATTCCGGGGAAACAAGTTCAATTTATGCATCAGGAACAAAATTAAGAGAAATGATAAAAAATAATGAGGATATTTCAAATTTTTCTCCACTAAAAATTAAAAGAGTTAAGAGGATTGAAGATACATATAAAAAATTCCAAAGAATAATAAGACATTGGTCACCACAAAGAATCGCCAAAATTAAACTTGTTAGTGAAGGGATGGAAAATTTATTTAAGAAAAACATTGATGCTTTATCCTACGATGAATTTATTGATTCTTGTACATCAAAAAGATATACAAAATCACGTATTAAGCGAACTTATTTGTATGTCTTAAAGAAGTGATTTGCTAAAAAAAACTAGTATATTTTTAATTTTAAATTAAAGCGCAATTGAGGAAAAAAGTTAATTCTAAATTGGATGCAGCAAGTTATTAATACCTCTAGGTATTATTTTTTCATTATTATTGTTTATCAGGGTAATCATAGGCACTTCAGGCGCTTAGAAGGTAAGAAAATACTGAAATAGGGCTCACATTTTTTATAAATCATAATTTAGTTTATTAAGCTAAATATTCAAAAAAATATAATAGGTTATTATAGATTTGAAATTTATAAGGATTTATTTATGAGTGGCTGGCTATTTTGATGAAGCAACACTTGTGCGAAACGAAAAAGTCTAAACAAGGTCATTTTGTTTCATTTGATCTAGCATTGGCATTGTTTTTTACTTTTATTGTTGTTGTAATGTTAATATATACATTTGTTGCAATATAGCTAATGTTGGTCTAGGTTTTGCATTAATTATTTTAATTATAATCTAGTATCTATAGACCTACAATTATTATATTATTAATATTTTATGATAATGCTCTTAGTGAAATTAACAATGAAATCGTCACTATTTCTGAATTTCAATAATATAGACATTGAAGCAAAGTATTATTGTTTATGTTTGAATGTAAACACTTTATTTTTGTTAATAATTGTTGACTTGATCTTGCTAATATTAATACTTGTAGGTTTTATTATCTTTTTTTATTTTAGCTTCAAAAACTTAAAAAAATTTGATTCAATTTATTTAAAATATTTTTTTGAATCTAATCTAGATGAAAAACTTAAATGAGATTTTGTAAAAAAAACATTCAGGTGTATTTTCTGAATGTTTTTTGCCTTCAAAGTCTATGAATTATTTATTGCAAATTTTTAAATTCTTCTGTAGCATTAACTAGTGCTTCGGCAATCTTTTCTTCTTTCGAGGAATGACCTGCAATAACAAAATTTAACTTTGATTTGTTTAGATTTTTATGTAAAAGGTAAGCGCCTTCTGGTCTGCAATCCATATCAAATCTACCATGAATAATTATTGTTGGAATATTTTGAATTTTGTCAATATTTTTTAATATATAGTTATCTTCTAAAAAAATATGATTAATAAAATAATGATTTTCAAGTCTAGCTAATTCTAAATTGCTTTTCTTATTAGATAAAATTTCTTCTATTTCTGTTAGTGGATTCATCGTTATAAGCCCGAGTTCTCATTTAGCTCAATGGTATGCTGCATTGTATGCTAATTCAATATTTGGACTATTTAGATACTTGTGGTATGCCTTGATTAAATTATGTCTTTCTTCAATTGGAATAAAGTTGGAAAATTCTTCATATGCTTCAGGAAAATAGAAAGAAGCACCCTGTTGATAAAGGTAATAATCGTCTTCTTGGCGCCCTAAGAATACACCTCGCAAAATCATACCCAATACATTTTGAGGGTAATTAATGGCATAAATAAGTGACAAACAGGATCCTCATGAACCACCAAAAAGTATCCATTTATCAATATTTAAGTTTTTGCGCAACTCTTCGATATCGCTAATTAAGTTTAGTGTAGTATTTTCTTTTATTTCGGCAGACGGCATAGATTTGCCGCAACCTCTTTGATCGAATAAAATAATTCGGTAATGACTTGGATCAAAATATTGGCGATTTGATTCAGAAATGCCCCCTCCTGGACCACCGTGTATAAATAAAATTGGTTGACCATTTGGGTTACCTACTTCTTCATAATATATAGAGTGAATATCGCTTACTTTTAAAAAACCAGTTTTATATGGTTCAATTGGTTCAAACATAACAATTTCCTTTTAGATAAAATATTAGTACTTAAAATTATATTTTAATATTTTAAAAAGTTAGAGGTTTAATGCGCCCCTAACTCTTATTTTTTATATTAAATAATGTTTGTTTATAAAGTTAACTATTTCTTGCAATTTATTTAAATCCTGTTGAATAAATCCAGATGAGTTTAAGTGCCCACCGCCTAGAAAATAGTTTGCAACTTTTGATACATCATAAGTAGTTTTTGATCTAATTTCACAGCGATAATCACCCTGTTTTCGTTTTAATAATGCTAGTGAAACTTCGGTGTTAGATACTTCTACAAATTTAGCAACAAGAGGTCTTGCAATATCATTTGAAACAATTTGATCAACAATCATATATGTAACTATTCCTTCTTTTTGAGAATTGTTTATTGCATTAAAAATGAATCTGTTTTCTTCCGCATTAAGTTGCATTTTTTTAAGTAAAAGATTATAATCTAGACCTTCCTTTAATAAAAATTCCATACATTTAAAGGTTTCTTGGGTAACATTTCTCTCTTTGAAAAATTCAGTATCAGTAATGATTGCCACAGCAAGGCCTTCGAGAACTTTTTTGTCTGTTTTTAAATTTAGTTCCATAACAAGTTTAGTCATTACTTGTCCGGTTGCGGGTCAAAAATCACCGCCAATTTCAAATAATCATTTGCCTTCCAAAGGATGGTGGTCAATTTTAATTGATTCTTCGGTTTTGACTCTTTGATCAAAGATTCTATTCTTTGTAGATGTATCAACAACCACCTTTAGTGAGTTATTAAAAAAGTCATTATCAACTAATGAAATTTTTTCATCTTCCAAGAACAATAGGTTTCTTGGATAATCGCCGCCAGAAATTCTTACATTCTTATTTTTTAGGTTTATTTTTATAAGATGCTTGAGTGCGACTGCAGATCCTAGGGTATCACCATCTGGTTCAACATGAGTACATAATGTTATATTATTTGCGTTTTTTAGATATTCTCAAAATTTAATAAATTTTTGCTTCATATTTTCCATAATTTAGGCCACCGTTAATGAATAATTGTCAAAATAATGATCAACCGCAATTTTGGCGGATTTTTTAGCTATTTTAGATTTCTTGAATCAGTTTTTCATATTTGCTAGATTTTGAATTGTTCGCATATATATTGTTTTATAAACATTTTTAACATCATTTTTAATTTTAACTAATATTTTTTTATATTGATTTAAATAGTCTATTTTATTTGTCATTAGCCTTTTATAATTTTTTTCATCTGGAATTAAATCATTTTTTAATCAATAATTGTATATAAATAATTGATCCTTCTTGTGTTTTGCAATCATATATTTTGCATATCTTGTTTCATTTTTGAATTCCTCATTGTTCACAAGAGCGACGGCAAGCGACTTAATAATCATATTTTGCTTAATCAGTTTTTTAAACCAAACATCTTGGCCAAAGAAGTATCCAGTTGTTAGTTTTGAGCGAATGATATTTGAAATTTGTTCAATTGCCAATAATACAATAATGGTAAAAATTAGATATGATGAAAGCTTGTCTCAGTCTTCAGTTTTGGATGAGTATGTACTGATTTGGAAACCAAAATCACTAGCTCCTACGGCGCCAATTACTACTGTACTTTTGAAGTTAATTTCAACTCTATATAAGAAGTTAGACAGAGATTGCGGTAATATTGATTTAATAACAATAAATTTGACTTTTTGAAATCATGTTGCGCCTAGTGAGTCCAAGGATTGAAACACCTTGTGTGGAATTTTTTCAACTGACTCCATAATTAGTTTTCCAAGCATACCAATTGAATGTATCCCCAGTGCCAAGACCCCGGCGAATAGTTTTGAGTCTTTTGACAAGATTATAAAAAGAATGGCAAAAGTGAACGCTGGTATAGCACGAATAACAATAATAATCAATTTAAATGGGTAAGAAAAATACTTATTAATATTTTTTGCGGCGAGAATTCCTAATATTAGTGCAAAAAACAAACCAATGACTGAGGAAGCTATTGCCACTAGTAGAGCCGAAGCCCCTAATGGTATAACACTTGTTTTTGATGTTTTTCAATTGCCACCAAACAATGATCAATCCGGATTGAAAAGCTTATTAATTCCATCTTTGAATTGGCTAATTTTTATACTATTTCCAATTTTTCATTCAATTTGTGTTAGCGAAGCAAGGATAAGCGCAAACACAAGAATAATGACAAAAATCTTGAATATATATATTTTTGACTTTTGCTTTTTAAGCTGTTCTAATTGTTTTGCAAATGGAAGTTTTTCATCAATTTGAGGGTGCTTTTGAGAATATTCTAAAATGAATTTTTTAATCATATAGTTTAATGCTTCGATTACTATCATCAAGGCAATTAACACTCATAAAACAATTGACATATGTGATAGGTTATCTGTTATGGCGTATTGGTCAGAAAGAAGTTGTCCAATTGTTGATATTCCAACAATTGATAAAATAGCTGCAAATCTAACAACCATTTCGAATGAGTAGAATCCATATGATACAATTCTCTTTATTAAATAAGGTAAAATTGCGCTTTTAAAGGCAAGAGTTTTATTATTTCCAATCGCTTGCGCTCCCTGAAATGCACTTGTATCATAGGTGTCTAAGTCTTCATATAATCATTTTGTCATTAATGAGCTAACAAATATAGCAATTGAAAACATTGCCGCTAATGATTTTGAAAATAAGAAGAAAAAGATAAATGCGAATACAACTGGGGGGACTGCTCTAATTATCGACATTATTATTCTAAAGGGAAGATAAATTAATTTATCTTTAATAATATTTTTAGAGCTTAATAATGCTAGCGGTACTGATATAAAAATACCAAGTATAGTGCCTAATATTGAGTATGAAATAGTAGTTCATAAATAGGATAAGCTGCGCAAGAAGGTTGCATAAGGCGTGAACTCTGCAGCTCCGATTTGTGCTTTTTTATTAGTCTCAAAAAAGTGCGAAATATGGTTTCAAAAAGCTTTTCAGTTTTGAAAATCAGGTTTAATAGCAGCGATTATTATTACAACCAAAATAAAGATTAGTGCACCACCCAAGATTTTGAACCAAGGGAACTTTTTAGTTACCTTTTGGCCATTGATGTCAACGAATTTAGGATTAAAGTAATTTGTTACTGATTCACTAAATAATTTTAGTTTGCTTTTATATTCAATAGGACCGCTAGATTTGCTTTGCTGTTTATCCATTTCTAGATTTCCAATTTTTTAATTTTTTCTTTAATTTCATTTTGAATAATTAGTCTTTTTCTACGGTTTTCATTGAATTGTTCTTCATCAAATTGTTCCAATTTTTTTCCATATATTTCTTTTAATTGTTCTAAATTAACTTTATCTCAACTATCATTAAAAATAATTTTGCCTTTTTTTACGCCTATTATTCGATCTGCATATTGTAGGGCTAGATCAACATGATGGAGATTTGCAATTATGGTAATTTTTTCAGATTTGTTAGCTATTAAAAAACCATCCATAACACTTTTAGCCATAATCGGATCAAGTGCCCCTACAGGTTCATCTGCAAGAATAATTTTTGGTTTTTGGGCTAGAGTACGTGCTAAGGCCACACGCTGCATCTGACCGCCTGATAAATCTTTTGCTAAATCATAAGCATTTTCTAGAATATTAACTTTTGCTAAACATTGATATGCTAGTTCAATATCGCTTTTACTATAAATTCCAAAAAACGCTCTAAATAAATTCATTTGTGGTAATCTTGCCGAGAGAACATTTTGTAGTACAGTGATGTTTTCCACTAGATTATAATTTTGAAAGATAATTCCAATTTTTGTTCTAAATTGTCTTAATTTTTTTCCTTTTAATTCATTAACATTGTAAGGCCCAACCGTTAATTTTCCTGAGGTAATGGTATTTATTTTGTTTACTGTTTTAATTAGTGTGGTTTTTCCGGCTCCCGATAGACCAATAATTGCAACAAACTCGCCTTGATTAATTGAAAGATTTACATCAATTAAGCCCTTAGTTCCATTAGGATATGTTTTTGATACATTATCTCAGTTTATATTTCAATTATTATTAGTATTTTGTTGTATGTTGCTAATACTTTTTATTTTTAGATTTTTATTCATAATTAAGTTTTATATTAAATTAAGTTTTTGTATTATTCTAAGAAAGATTTAAAGCCTTCAAAATGTTTTTTAAATCATTGTTCAGGGTATATATATGAGGCGGCTGATGTTGTTGAAGTATAACCATAAATTACATAATCCCTTACTTCTGATCATTTTAGTTTTCAATTAGAACCTTGTTCTTTTAGGGCTTTAATAACAATTTTGTAAATTTCAGAATCTTTGCGAACATAAATATATGAACGATAGAAGCCAACGGTTGGAAGTTCTTCTCCTGTTGCCAACGAATCAATATGTGTTTTTAATTCATCGTTGTATCCGTTTGTAGTTGAATTTGGATTTTTAGATGGTTCCTTGTTGATATAAAGATTATTTTTATTAAATATTTTGTAGTTATTAAATGCTTCAACTAGTAGTTTTTCATCATTAAATTTAGGTGTTGATGGATTCTGCTTGCTTATATATGGGTCAATAATTTGGACATTTCTACCAGCTTGAATAATAAAGCTAGAATCTCCAGATAGCTTAGCTCATGTATCGACGGGTAGAAAGGCGACATCGATCGATTTAGCTTTCAAAGCTGTCGCAGCACTATTGTAATCACTTGAAACACTAATTTCAATATTTTTGATTCCTTTTTCCTTTATTCATAATTGTAGTTTCTCTGTTGCTTTTTGTACTAATGCGGCATCAGAAGAAGGGATGAATTGAATTTTAAGGTTTTTCTTTTCATCAACAGTTGTGAATTTACTTGTTTTTTCATCAAAGGAAATATATTCACTATCGCCCTTAGGAATAACTTCATAGGCTTTTTTTGAATCTCCATTTATGTTGTAAACGATATTTGCATCAAATCCAACTGGAGCATAGCCATCATGGTTGTATATTTTGAATATACTTTGGATCTTGTTATTTTTATCTAAGTAAGTTAGATTGCTTTCTTTGTTAGAATCTTTATTATCTTTTACTTGTTTGTTTGATTCTTTTATTGCAGCAATTAAAAGTTGTTGAAGAGCCTTAATATCGCCAAGCTTTAAGTCAGATCTCGCCTGAACACCATCATTTGAAATGTGCGATGTAGCCCCAATAACTGCCAGATCATTAGCATGGTCTTTAGCATAAAAACGAGCGTCTGATCATGCCCCGGCAACAGTGATTGATTTGTTAGCTAGTTTTTGCATAGCATCAGCATAGCCCTGGGTTTTTATTGCTTCGACATTGGAATCTGTTGTACATTGTGAAGAAATTAGACCTATAGCCATCGGAAGAATAGAAGCACTAGTTATAACTGAAGGTAGTAAGAACTTTCTGATTGATTTTTTCATTTGTTTTCCTTTTTGTGTGGATTTTCTTTAATATAAAGTATTTAAATTTACAAACGAAATTATATTAAAAACTCAAGGAGCAATAAAAAAACACTTATTAGAAGAGTTTTTTTAAAAAAATTAACAAGTATGAAAAAAAATAAATTTTTTGTGGTGAAAAATTATATTATAAAATTAGTTTTTTTATGAAATTACAATTTTTTTATTTTGCTGCAATTTAACGTAAATGTTAAAAAAAGTTATTTTATAAATTTTGTGTAATCCCATTTGGTTCGAAAATTTAAGATAAAAGTTTAGTGTATTAAAATTGCAATATTAGCAATAGTAAAATCTTCAAATTTTCGCTAAATTTTAATGATAAAAATAAATATTTCGTTAAATTGCAACAAAAATGAGCCACCTAACATATATAGTAAAATGTTATAGG